>NZ_SZVK01000110.1:0-3583 GCF_005280595.1 Escherichia sp. MR
TGATAGAAACAGAAGCCACTGGAGCACCTCAAAAACACCATCATACACTAAATCAGTAAGTTGGCAGCATCACCGGTTTACCCGTACATTAATTGTTACTGACAATATTTTAACGAAATTAGGTATGGCGGGCGATGTGCAAAAAGCACTGGAAGAACGCAATATTTTTAGCGTTATTTATGATGGCACCCAGCCTAACCCAACTACGGAAAACGTCGCCGCAGGGCTCAAACTGCTGAAAGAAAATAATTGCGATAGCGTGATTTCCTTAGGTGGTGGTTCTCCGCACGATTGTGCGAAAGGCATTGCGTTGGTGGCAGCCAACGGCGGTGATATTCGCGATTACGAAGGCGTTGACCGCTCTGCAAAACCGCAGTTGCCGATGATCGCCATCAACACCACGGCGGGTACTGCGTCTGAAATGACCCGTTTCTGCATTATCACTGACGAAGCGCGCCACATCAAAATGGCGATTGTGGATAAACACGTGACTCCGCTGCTTTCTGTCAATGACTCCTCTCTGATGATCGGTATGCCGAAGTCACTGACCGCCGCAACGGGTATGGATGCCTTAACACACGCTATCGAAGCGTATGTGTCTATTGCCGCCACGCCGATCACCGACGCTTGCGCACTGAAAGCCGTGACCATGATTGCCGAAAACCTGCCGTTAGCCGTACAAGACGGCAGCAATGCGAAAGCGCGTGAAGCGATGGCTTATGCCCAGTTCCTCGCCGGTATGGCGTTCAACAATGCGTCTTTGGGTTATGTTCATGCGATGGCGCACCAGTTAGGCGGTTTCTACAATCTGCCGCACGGTGTATGTAACGCCGTTCTGCTGCCGCACGTTCAGGTATTCAACAGCAAAGTAGCCGCCGCACGTCTGCGTGACTGCGCTGCTGCAATGGGTGTGAACGTGACAGGTAAAAACGACGCGGAAGGTGCAGAAGCCTGCATTAACGCTATCCGCGAACTGGCGAAGAAAGTCGATATTCCGGCAGGTCTGCGCGATCTGAACGTGAAAGAAGAAGATTTCGCGGTACTGGCGACCAATGCTCTGAAAGATGCCTGCGGATTTACTAACCCGATTCAGGCAACTCACGAAGAAATTGTGGCGATTTATCGCGCTGCGATGTAATCATCATTCCCACAACGGCTGGCAAATTGTCAGCCGCTTTTTTAACTATCTCTGTAATCCTTGCCCGTAAATTCGTGATTGCTGTCGTAAAGCTATCACCCGCTGGCGAAGATTTCGCCAGTCACGTCTACCCTTGTTATACCTCACACCGCAAGGAGACTACCATGACCAACAATCCCCCTTCAGCACAGATTAAGCCCGGCGAGTATGGTTTCCCCCTCAAGTTAAAAGCTCGCTATGACAACTTTATCGGCGGCGAATGGGTAGCACCCGCCGACGGCGAGTATTACCAGAACCTGACGCCGGTGACCGGGCAGCTACTGTGCGAAGTGGCGTCTTCGGGCAAACGCGACATCGATCTGGCGCTGGATGCCGCGCATAAAGTGAAAGACAAATGGGCGCATACCTCGGTGCAGGATCGCGCGGCGATTCTGTTTAAGATTGCCGATCGAATGGAACAAAACCTCGAACTGTTAGCGACGGCAGAAACCTGGGATAACGGCAAGCCCATCCGCGAAACCAGTGCTGCCGATGTGCCGCTGGCGATTGACCATTTCCGCTATTTCGCCTCGTGTATTCGGGCGCAGGAAGGTGGGATCAGTGAAGTCGATAGCGAAACTGTGGCTTATCACTTCCACGAACCGTTGGGCGTGGTGGGGCAGATTATCCCGTGGAACTTCCCGTTGCTGATGGCGAGCTGGAAAATGGCTCCCGCGCTGGCGGCGGGCAACTGCGTGGTGCTAAAACCCGCACGACTTACCCCGCTTTCAGTGTTGCTTTTGATGGAGATCGTCGGTGATTTACTGCCGCCAGGCGTGGTGAACGTGGTCAACGGTGCGGGCGGCGAAATCGGTGAATATCTGGCGACCTCAAAACGTATCGCCAAAGTGGCGTTTACCGGCTCAACGGAAGTCGGTCAGCAGATTATGCAGTACGCCACGCAAAATATTATTCCGGTGACGCTGGAGTTGGGCGGTAAGTCGCCAAATATCTTCTTTGCCGATGTGATGGATGAAGAAGATGCTTTCTTCGATAAGGCGCTGGAGGGCTTTGCATTGTTCGCCTTCAACCAGGGCGAAGTTTGCACCTGTCCAAGCCGTGCTTTAGTGCAGGAGTCTATCTACGAACGCTTTATGGAACGCGCCATCCGTCGTGTTGAAAGCATTCGTAGCGGTAACCCGCTCGACAGCGTGACGCAAATGGGCGCGCAGGTATCTCACGGGCAACTGGAAACCATCCTCAATTACATTGATATCGGCAAAAAAGAGGGCGCAGATGTGCTTACCGGCGGGCGGCGCAAGCTGCTGGAAGGCGAACTGAAAGACGGCTACTACCTCGAACCGACGATTCTGTTTGGTCAGAACAATATGCGTGTGTTCCAGGAAGAGATATTTGGCCCGGTGCTGGCGGTGACCACCTTCAAAACGATGGAAGAGGCGCTGGAGCTGGCGAATGACACGCAATATGGCCTGGGCGCGGGCGTCTGGAGCCGCAACGGTAATCTGGCCTATAAGATGGGGCGTGGCATTCAGGCAGGGCGCGTGTGGACTAACTGTTATCACGCTTACCCGGCACATGCGGCGTTTGGTGGTTACAAGCAGTCGGGTATCGGTCGCGAAACCCACAAGATGATGCTTGAGCATTACCAGCAAACCAAGTGCCTGCTGGTGAGCTACTCGGATAAACCGTTGGGGCTGTTCTGATATAAGAAGCTGGTCGCATCGGGCATTCATTGCCTGATGCGACGCTTACGCGTCTTATCAGGCCTACATGGCTCATGCAATATATTGAATTTGCATGATTTTGTAGACCGGATAAGGTGTTCACGCCGCATCCGGCATAAGCAAAGCGCACGTTATCACTATCTGCGACGCTTGCGTGTCTTATCGGTTCAAATGTTTACGTCTCCTGGGGCTGAGCATTCACTGAACTAAATTAAGAGCATCTTTTCTACAAATTACTGCACACCGTGATTCTTCTTACGAATATTCATATTAGCCCCCTTTAAACTTATTTTCGTTGATTGTAATGAGAGTGATAAGCGGCGATATACCGTGAAGCTGTGACAATGTAAGGAAGAGAGAAAGGCACATTTTGCGGAGCAGGACACATATTGGTGGGTAAAATAAATGTCGCAAATAAAAAACCATTTTTTAATGATTTGATGAATGTTTAAATATCTAAAGTGTTTCTGTACAACGCTATTTATTTTTATTGTTTATGAATTAGCAGAAATCATATCTAATATTTTTTATGATATTTAGTTAAAAACGACACTATTGTTATATTCCTCACGTTCCAGGAAATCAGTAGATTTACTCGTCTTTTGTGGCGGGATACTATTCGCTGGCTTGCTGATGTTGCATTAAAATGGCTTTGTTGAATAAATCAGATTTCGGGTAAGTCTCCCCCGTAGCGGGTTGTGTTTTCAGGCAATACGCACGC
>NZ_SZVK01000111.1:0-3394 GCF_005280595.1 Escherichia sp. MR
CGGTGGAGCTGCATGACAAAGTCATCGGGCATTATCTGAACATAAAACACTATCAATAAGTTGGAGTCATTACCGGCGGCGTGTTATCTAATTTTTCCGGGACCGTAAAATATAGTGGCATTAGCTATCCATTTCCTACCACCAGCGAAACGCCGCGGGTTGTTTATAATTCGAGAACGGATAAGCCGTGGCCGGTGGCGCTTTATTTGACGCCTGTGAGCAGTGCGGGCGGGGTGGCGATTAAAGCTGGTTCATTAATTGCCGTGCTTATTTTGCGACAGACCAACAACTATAACAGCGATGATTTCCAGTTTGTGTGGAATATTTACGCCAATAATGATGTGGTGGTGCCTACTGGCGGCTGCGATGTTTCTGCTCGTGATGTCACCGTTACTCTGCCGGACTACCCTGGTTCAGTGCCAATTCCTCTTACCGTTTATTGTGCGAAAAGCCAAAACCTGGGGTATTACCTCTCCGGCACAACCGCAGATGCGGGCAACTCGATTTTCACCAATACCGCGTCGTTTTCACCAGCGCAGGGCGTCGGCGTACAGTTGACGCGCAACGGTACGATTATTCCAGCGAATAACACGGTATCGTTAGGAGCAGTAGGAACTTCGGCGGTAAGTCTGGGATTAACGGCAAATTACGCACGTACCGGAGGGCAGGTGACTGCAGGGAATGTGCAATCGATTATTGGCGTGACTTTTGTTTATCAATAAAGAAATCACAGGGCATTGCTAATGCAGGTACGCAATATTACCTGAAGCTAAAAACCTTGCACGTTAGCCCTTTGTAGGCCAGATAAGACGCGTCAGCGTCGCATCTGGCATAAACAAAGCGCACTTTGCCGACAATCCGAACAGAGCCTGCCATTGGCAGGCTCTGGTGTTCTTTTACGCTACCATGCTAATAATCAACACAATAATCAGCCCAACCACGGAGTTGACCAGCTCCAGCAGTCCCCAGGTTTTCAACGTGTCTTTTACTGACAGGTCAAAGTAACCTTTGAACAGCCAGAATGAGGCATCATTAATGTGGGTGAGGGTGTTGGAACCCGCAGCCGTCGCCAGCACCAGCAGCGCCGGATTCACGCCAATCAGCTGACCAGTTGCTGGATCAAGGATTGCAGCACTGATAATCCCGGCGGCGGTCATCGCCGAAACGACACCCTGACCCGTCGCCAGACGAATTAGCACAGTGATCAGCCATGCCATAATGTAGGGCGAGATATTGCCGTGGGACATCAACATGCCGATGGTGTCGCCAATGCCGGTGTCGATGATAGTTTGCTTCAGCACGCCACCCGCACCGATGATCAGAATCACCATTGCAATGCTTTTCACCGCACTTTCAAAAGCGTTCATCACCCACTGCATGTCATGACCACGTGCGGTGCCAAAGAGTACGAATGCAACCACCATCGCAATAAACATTGCAATCGGCGAGGAACCGATAAAGTTAACCACTTCCCAGGCAGGGGTATCTTTTACCAGCCAGATATTGGCGATGGTGGTAGAGATCATAATGATCGCCGGGATCAGCGGCACCAGAATCGAAACGCCGAAAGAGGGCAGATTGTTCATATCTACCGGTTGATCTGCTTTCAGGAATGATGGCGTTGGGCGCTCAAGATTGCCGAGGAACTTCGGCAGGATCAGACCTGCGCAGATTACACTTGGGATCGTCACCAGTACGCCATAGATATAAACCATCCCCATATCTGCGCCATAAGCATTCACCAGCGCCACCGGACCCGGCTGCGGTGGGAACAGTGAATGTGCGGTAGTGGCAGCTGCTACTGCCGGGATCGCCAGTTTCAGGAACGGAATTTTAGCTTCGGCGGCAATGACAATAACCAGCGGAGCTAACATGATAAAGGCCACTTCATAGAACATCGCCAGACCGAAAATCAGGCCGATGATAATCACCGACAGCTGTACATAGCGCAGACCGAGACGCGCCAGCAGCGTATGCGCTATCTGGTGAGCCGCGCCGGAGTCGACCATCAATTTACCGATGACCGCACCGAACACCACGATGATAGCCAGTTCCCCCAGCGTGTTGCCGAAGCCCGCTTTCATGGTGTGCAGCAGCGACATCAAATCCATGCCCGCCAGCATCCCGACGGACAGCGCCGCCACCAACAAAGCCACCATTGAATTGATTTTGAACTTCAAATTCAGTACCAGCATCAGACCAATGCCGAATACCACCCAGAGAATGTTAAGCACATGCATAACGTTTTACCTTACCTGGTTGAACCGTTGTTATTTTGGGCGACATGTTATGTAAATTGGTCAACCATTGTTGTGATGAATGTCACATCCTCTGATCAATAACCATCAATTACCCTTTGCTGCAATTTGCAGCAACAACCAGGAGAGTGAAATTCTTGTGATGTGGTTAACCAATTTTAGAATTCGGGTTGACATGTCTTACCAAAAGGTAGAACTTATACGCCATCTCATCCGATGCAACGCCACGGCTGCGGTCTGGTTGTTCATCCGGATACCTAAACAACTCCAGGGTTCCGCGTCTCTTTGCTGTGGAACCCACTATGTGAAAGAGGAAAAATCATGGAACAGACCTGGCGCTGGTACGGCCCAAACGATCCGGTTTCTTTAGCTGATGTCCGTCAGGCGGGCGCAACTGGCGTGGTTACCGCGCTGCACCATATCCCGAACGGCGAAGTATGGTCCGTAGAAGAGATCCTCAAACGCAAGGCGATCGTTGAAGACGCAGGCCTGGTGTGGTCTGTCGTAGAAAGCGTACCAATTCACGAAGATATCAAAACCCACACTGGCAACTATGAGCAGTGGATCGCTAACTATCAGCAGACTCTGCGCAACCTGGCGCAGTGCGGCATTCGCACCGTGTGCTACAACTTCATGCCGGTGCTCGACTGGACTCGTACTGACCTCGAATACGTGCTGCCAGACGGCTCCAAAGCGCTGCGCTTCGACCAGATCGAATTCGCTGCATTCGAAATGCATATCCTGAAACGTCCAGGCGCGGAAGCGGATTACACCGAAGAAGAAATTGCTCAGGCAGCTGTTCGCTTCGCCACTATGAGCGACGAAGACAAAGCGCGTCTGACGCGTAACATCATTGCCGGTCTGCCGGGCGCGGAAGAAGGGTATACCCTCGACCAGTTCCGTAAGCACCTGGAGCTGTACAAAGATATCGATAAAGCGAAGCTGCGCGAAAACTTTGCCGTCTTCCTGAAAGCGATTATTCCAGTTGCTGAAGAAGTTGGCGTGCGTATGGCGGTTCACCCGGACGATCCGCCGCGCCCGATCCTCGGCCTGCCGCGTATTGTTTCCACCATTGAAGATATGCAGTGGATGGTTGATACCGTAAACAGCATGGCGAACGGTTTCACCATGTGCAC
>NZ_SZVK01000112.1:0-3100 GCF_005280595.1 Escherichia sp. MR
GCTGATAGAAACAGAAGCCACTGGAGCACCTCAAAAACACCATCATACACTAAATCAGTAAGTTGGCAGCATCACCTTTATTGCCTTTCGATATTAGTTACAAGGTACAGGACTGTACAATACCTTAACCTATATGTAATGTGTTGAATTCATAAGATTGCCAGTAGGCGCCCTTTTTATTTTCTGACGTTAGCCTGATTGCTCACTACAATCTGATTTATTCAACAGTCCCTCTTCGGGGGTGATATCGATAATCAGACGGTACAAGAAGCTGAGGACGTTTCCTTTACTGATATGCAGTTGCGCCAGTGCGATGTTGCTGCACTCGATGCGAAATACACAAAGGAGTTAGCCGTTGCGAAAGCAGAATGCTGTGTATGTGGAGAACCCGTCGAAAATGAGCGTATCGAGGTTTATGGGCTATCTGAAGGGTAAACGCAGTCTGATGCTCTATGAGCATTTAGAGATCTAAAATTCAAATACAGGAACAGGGATTTTTGGTGTAGGAGTTATTATTTAGATACGCTGGGTAAGAACACAGCAAAGATACAAGAATATATAAAGCACCAGCTCGAAGAAGATAAAATTGGCGAACAATTATTGAACCCATATCCAGGCAACTCGTTTACGGGTCGTAAGTAACAAAGTTGAATGCAAATGTTAGATCATATGCACCAGTTAGGGCGCGGCTGGAAACAGAGCCTTATAGGTGCATCTGAAAAACCTCCGGCATAGCCGGAGGATATTTATAATTAGAGATTAGCAACGTTATGATATACTTTTTGGACATCATCGTCATCTTCAAGGGCATCAACAAGCCCTTCAAAGATTTCTAAATCTTCTGGTGAAAGTTCTACTTCTGATTGAGCAATCAATTCTAATTCTGTTGTTGAAAAATCAGTAATTCCAGCGGCTTTCAGAGCTGCAATTCCTTTGTGAAGATCTGTAGGTTCAGTATAAATAACGATGCTTCCTTCTTCTTCAGTCACATCACGAACATCTACTTCAGCATCAAGCAAAATTTCAAAAATATGGTCAGGATTTGTTCCTTTAAATACAATCACACCAGTATTGTCAAACATATAGCTGACAGAACCTGCTGCTCCAATATTCCCGCCTTTTTTATTGAAAATTGTGCGAATATTAGCAATTGTACGATTAACATTTGAAGTCAACGTTTCAGCGATAATCATTGAACCATTTGGTCCAAAGCCTTCATAACGCCCTTGTACGAACGTCTCATCTCCGCCACCTTTGGCTTTATCAATGGCTTTATCAATAACGTGTTTTGGAACTTGTGCCTGCTTCGCACGTTCAATAACGAATTTTAAAGATGTGTTTAATTCTGGGTCTGGTTCACCTTGTTTAGCGGCAGCATAGATTTCCACACCGAATTTTGCATATACTTTAGACGTTGCACCGTCTTTAGCCGTTTTTTTAGCAACAATATTGGCCCATTTACGTCCCACTGGAATGAACTCCTCGAAATTTATTTACATTACTGACAAGTTGATAACCTGTGTTTATTCGCCATATTATAACATAACACGAAAAAACTCGTCTATGAAAAATAAAATATGATAATGCTACAGACGTACTTTAATTTTATCAATGATCTTAATTATTGATGGGGTGTTATATGATTTATTTTGGTTTTTTTGTGTTTATTATTAATGGATTAACCGCGACAGTAATGTCGCGGCATAGTTAGTTTCGCTACCTGAATATATTGTTGAGGATGGCGATCGTATGGAGCTAATTAAACTTGAAAAAGCTTTTAAATTGGAGGTAGCCCATATTTAGCTCGAGCGCGATTACATGCCTCATTAATTTCTCCATGCTCGCCTGACATGGCGAATTCTCTACATGTGGAAGAGCGGTTTTTATATATTGTGCAGCAGGCGTTTTTTCCAGGCGTTCCTGCCAGGGCAATACAGCGTGGGTTCTTCTGGTTAGTTCCGCGCATACATCGGTGGTAAGGGGATATCTGCTCAGTAAGATGAGCCGGTATGGTTCCGCCTGCATCATCAGCTTCGGCCCAGTAAAAAGAGACGCGGAAAAATGCACAACAGGCACCACACGCCATGCATGGATTCAGATTGCTCATAATTCACCAGTACTTCTATATAAATATCACAACAAAACCGCAGACACGTCGTATAAAGGCGCGTGCCTGCGGCAGGCTGGCGAACTTTCTATAGTGCGAGTATTGAATGATTACCAGCCGTTATCAATTTTACATATCTATTTAGATATGACCAGACAAGTTGAATACAAACAGGAAGAGTTAATCTTTACAATTTGTAACATTGAGTTAGTGAAAAGAAAATACCTTACGTAACCAGAATTCGCATTATATGTTTTCTATAGCCTGACTTGCTAAATAAGAATATATCGCTCTCTTTCTTATTCTAACTGGTTATAGATGTTATCAGAAAAAGTTATTTCTCTGGTTTTTAAGAGTATAAAAAATCCACGTTTGACTTGTACAACTTATATTACTGCTATCGATTCTTCACATTCCTTCCAGTGATATTGCTGTATATAATGGAGCTGATTTTGGATGCCGCTATTGATGGATACCGTTTGTTATGAGCAGGTGCCGTGTGCTATCGAAGAAAAAAGCGGGGTCGCGTAGAGTAACAATTTACACGGCCTTACCTCGGTATCACCTTTACTGTCCCCATCGACGTTGTACCAGTTCAGCATATCCTTACTCATTGATACAGTTAAGTATTAAAGGATGAGTACACAGAGAACGTTGCCTACCCAATATTCTTGTTCTGGTTTGTTGCTCAATACGTCTTCTCTGCCTTAGGGTCAGTTAATTAACACTCACTTGAGATCTTTATCCAACATTGAAGGTATTACGGCATAGTGGGGTAAAATTTCATCAAGAACGTGGATATTTCTGATTCTCTCTACCATGCTCTCTGTAGACGCCAGATTGAGCGAATGAACAGAGAAAAATGGTCCTGGGACACGCGAATGCGCAATACACTTATCCCCATCCTCGTTGCGGTGTGCCGGTGATGCTGCCAACTTACTGATTTAGTGTATGATGGTGTTTTTGAGGTGCTCCAGTGGCTTCTGTTTCTAT
>NZ_SZVK01000113.1:0-2780 GCF_005280595.1 Escherichia sp. MR
TGATAGAAACAGAAGCCACTGGAGCACCTCAAAAACACCATCATACACTAAATCAGTAAGTTGGCAGCATCACCGATAGCCGTATTCTATTTCTCTTCTATTTCCGTTTTATTCTGACCGGCGGCTCGCAAATCTCACCTAAATAAGGTTCAACCAGCGTATAAAGACGAACCATTTCAGCCAAAGAATCCATGCCTAAGTGTTTTTGCATATTGGCTCGATGTACTTCAACCGTTCGGGCAGAAATAAAAAGATTTTCAGCAATTTGCTGATTTGTTTTTCCATCGGCCAACAAAGTTAAGATATTGCGTTCACGACCGGTTAATTGCTCATAACGGCTGATGTACGTTTGGCGCGCTTTTTCTGCTGCTGACCAAATTAAAGCGTTTTTCACGGCACGTAACAGATGTTTTTGATCGACCGGCTTTTGCAGAAAATCAACGGCTCCTTGTTTCAAGGCATCAACGGCCATCGGAACATCGCCGTATCCGGTCAGAAAAACGATACCTAAAGTGCTTCTGGTTTGGCTAAGCAATGTTTGCAGCGTTTGACCACCCATTCCCGGCATGCGGCAATCCAGAATTAAGCAACCGGTGTCCGTCAGGCACTCAATATGCCGTTCACTCCACTGTAAAAAAGCTTCGGCGGAGGAGAAGCACTGAGTTTGATATCCTTCACCTTGCAGAACAAATTCAAGGGAATCCAGAACGGATTCATCATCATCAACAATGTATAAACGCTGTATTTCTGACATGCTGAACTCCGTTATTTATGGTTGTGGTAGAGAGTGAAGATAACAGATGCTTCGCATCCGCCGTCAGGATGGTTTTGTAGTAAAAATGTACTGCGATGTGACTCGGCAATTTCTTTACAGATAACTAAACCAAGGCCTATTCCGTCCGCTTTTGTTGTGACAAATGGCGTCATAAGTTCTTCCAGTGGCAGTTGTAAACCTGCTCCGCGATCTCTGACGGTTAAATGTGCCTTGTTTTCTGTATATAACAGATTGATCGATACGCTGCAAGCACCGGCCTGAGCGGAAGCATCAATTGCATTAGTAAATAAATTAACCATTAATTGTTCTATTCCTGCTTTATCTGCCTTCAGAAGCATCTTTTGCTTATCGATATGTAAAATTAGCTCTACTTGTTTTGATTTTGCATAGATCTCAACAAGTTTTATTGCCTGCTGCAGAATAATTGCCAGATCCTGAGGCGTTTTTTGTATAGCCTGCTTTCTGAGTAATTGACGGAAACGATCGACAACTTGATTAATTCGGATAACCTGATGGCGAATTTTATCCAGTAACACATCAATATCCGTGGAGTGGTCACCGCGTTTTCGGCGCGATAGTTCACCTTCAGCATACAGATGAATCGCGGACAGCGGCTGACTTAACTCATGCGCTAAACTTGAGCCCAGTTTATTGACCAATGCCCGACGTTGAGCATATTGCAGATTCTCTAACGCTTGCTGTAGCGAAAGGGTACTTTTACGATATTTCATCCTCAGGAAAATGTATTGAAGCGGCAAAATAATTAAGGCGATACCGATGACGATCAGCAGGTAGTAACGGCTCTTAATCCACTCCCATAATTTAATCCACCAGGGCTGTTCCAGAGGATGTATTCCTAAATCTTTAAACAATCGATCCAGTTCCGCCTGACTTTCAGGAACTGTCCATCCCAGAGATTGTGCAGCTTTTGCGACTTCGGATTGGCTAGGAACCGCTAATAATGCGGTGAGAATCTTTCGTCCCAACGTTCTGTCTGCCGCGCCGGTCATGGCAAAACTCCAGTTAGGATAAAGACGAGTAGAAACCTGACAGCCAAAGGAGTCGGGCGCGATATTGTTTAATGCCCGGAGTGCTTTTTCTTCCAACTGGTGTTTTTCTATCATTGATTCAACGAGGCAGACCGGCAAAATAGCGGCCTGAATTTTCCCGGCTAATAAAGCCTGAACAACGGATTCATGAGGATAACCGATTTCCTGTACATGAGAGAAATAACGATTGCTGACACCCATTTGGTGCAACTCTCTTTCCATTGCCATAAAACCACCGAATGCCTGACGATGAGCGGTACCGATGGGCTTACCGGATAACTGTAATAGATCGGTAAACGGGCTATTTTCTTTGACCCACATAGCCGAACCTGTTGCGGTAGTTGTTCCGCCCTGCATTGGGCTGATTAATGTCGCCATCCAGGATAAAGAGTGAACCCTACCGATACGGATACTTTCTGATGGATTAACAATGATAAATTGCAGATTTTGTTGACTAATTTCGTGCTGTAACTGAGATAAAGGCAGCGGAATTAACCGGAAATCATACTCTGGTATTTCTTGTTTTAACCAATTGATTGTTGGTTGCCATTTTTCTCTGGCTTCAGTCATTCCCCGATCGGCAAAAACACCAATAGAAATCAGATGCTTTGTTGGCTCGTTTACCGGTTCTGCACTGATAACTGCGATGGATTTCATCATAAAAAAAATGAGCATTCCAAAATATATCAATGACTTCATTATGCTGTTTCCTGTTTTTATCTGTCATGAAAGATATTTCTTGGTGTCAGGCATTTGCTTACATGGTTAATTTCTGAAAACGTAAATCAGTCTTTCAAGCTTATCGCTATCGGCATATCTGCTTGCCGCCGGTCTGATGTTATTCTTTCTGCTATTATCTAGAGCTATATTATAGGGGTAAGCGGGTGATGCTGCCAACTTACTGATTTAGTGTATGATGGTGTTTTTGAGGTGCTCCAGTGGCTTCTGTTTCTATC
>NZ_SZVK01000114.1:0-2494 GCF_005280595.1 Escherichia sp. MR
AAGCGTGCGTATTGCCTGAAAACACAACCCGCTACGGGGGAGACTTACCCGAAATCTGATTTATTCAACAAAGCCGGTTTTTTTATGATTTTGTGGTGCTTTTATCTATTTAAGTGCCATGCCTTTAGAGGCATATAAGCGAAAATAGCATGAGGTTTATCCTCAATTACTATGTTTTTTAGTACAAAAAAGAGGGACAAAACTGAGACACATAAGGCCTCACAAAGGTCTGCAAGGCCTCACATGTATTGAGATGTTAATAAAATGTAGGCTTGTAATTTTGATATAAATGGTAGATAAAACCTTTCCCCAAAATAAAAACGAACGTCAATGAAATCAAACGGTTGAATAAAGTTGATTTTGGCTAATAAAAAGACAATAAAATAATTTTTATCATTAAATATCAATGAATTGAACTTAATGTTTTTATATACTGCTGCGCCATATGGGTTGGACCGAAGCGGCTGACCTGATTGTTAAAGGTATGGAAGGCGCGATTAACGCGAAAACCGTAACCTATGACTTCGAACGTCTGATGGACGGAGCTAAGCTGCTGAAATGTTCAGAGTTTGGTGACGCGATCATCGAAAACATGTAATTTCTGCATGTGTTAAAAACTGTAACGGGCGTATAACACGCCCGTTGTTTTTTGTTAGCTTGCTAAGGGTTATCAAAACCCCCTGATAGTTTGGTGGGGCAGATAGCAGTTCTACTCATTGTAGCGATGCTTTTTTCTCCGGCTGAACCGTGGCTGATGCCATGTAGCTCAAGTACCTAACTGCGTAATACAGCACATCTGCCGTCTGGTTTTCCTCCAGTATTTGTAGCTACTGCGATGAACCCCGAACACGTGGCAGAGAGCGCCCTGAGTTTCCCGATTATCGAGAACTGTTCAAGGGAGCCGCATCAAGAGCACTGTAGCCTTTTTAAATATTTCGTTTTCCATTTCAATTCGTTGTCGCTTTTTCTTTAGCTCACTTTTTCCCGTATCTGCGATAAGTTAAGCGCAATGATAGACTTTTTATGTCTGTGTTAGGATTTTAATACAAACCCGCAGATATACAGTTTTTTGCATCGTTAATTCACAGATAAACCCGAAAAAGATCTTTGCCAGCGGACTGTCGGAGATGAAATGTTCAGCCTTGATTTATGTTCAACAATTTCGGAAAACTGATTTGTTGATAAATATATATGTGGTCTGTAAATACATTGATTGTGAACGTCAATATCTTGTCAGGGTCTCACTACATAGTCGCAATGCATCATTCAGAACCTTATAACTCTCCTGTGTTGCATCTTTTATACCAGCCTCCCTTATTGGTCTTCCTTCTGTTGAATATTCGATCCAGAATGAACCGGAGAAGTTTGACATTTTGTATGTTGCGAATTCTTTTGCATTAATAGGCAGCCTGGTGCCGTTTAGATCCATTATATAACCACTTTCCTGGATGGAGCGGGAAAGACAATTGATTATTTCGTTTGTTGGTATCCTACTGTCTAAGTGAGGATGATCCACAACGGCTCCTGTACAGAGAATACTTAAAAATATTATAAAAACATTTTTTTTCATAGTTAAGATTTTTTGTGATATTTTTGATACGTGGTCTATCCTAGTGATAGATATACTTGTTGAATCCTTTTGTTGCAAGATGTGATGAAGTCTTTGTTTTGATAATGGCTAAAGCTTTATTTTTTTACAGGGTGATATAAATCATCAAAATATACAATGCGATTAATACCCTTAATAGATAAGAAAATATTAATTTTTTTGTTTTTTATTAATAATGCGATAATGTAGACTGTATATATGTACTTTTAACGAAGCAAATTTGTTTTTCTGCCTCTTTAGCTCAGTGGTGAGTGTGAGCGGCCCATAATCGCCAGGTCGCTGGTTCAAATCCAGCAAGCGCCACCAACCATACCGCCATTAGCTCATTGGGGGAGAGAGCGCCAACCTTCGAACTTGGCTGCGCGGGGATATCAACAGGTCACTATCACTCCTTTTTCTTTATTTGAGCAAATTTTGATATTGTGCCGAAATAGTATAAACCTGCCGTTGAGTGGATTTTGTTGTTTCGGATACAGGAAAATCCATAATTATCATATTCCGATAACAAATTAATTGTATTTGATAAAATTCTGTATTTTCGAGATTATGGTATTGATACCATTTTTCTTATTTGTTAAAAAAATACCTGCATGGTGAATCCCCCTGTGCGGAGGGGCATATCAGCAAGGTTGCAAATATCCTTCGGCTTTAGCGGCAATATTGCGGGTTCGGATGCTGATGCCGGACTCACCGGGAGGCACCCGGCACCATGCAGATGATGGAACATTGCGCATACAAAAACCTGCCCTTCTCCGGAAGGGCTTTTTTATGGGCAAGTATCATGAGTTATATATCGGATATTTTTATTGCCGGTAATGACTCCAACTTATTGATAGTGTTTTATGTTCAGATAATGCCCGATGACTTTGTCATGCAGCTCCACCG
>NZ_SZVK01000115.1:0-2276 GCF_005280595.1 Escherichia sp. MR
TGGGATCATTCTCGTCTGGAATCACGCATTGTGCATCTCGGTTGCGGGGCGTTTCACCGCGCGCACCAGGCGCTGTATACCCATCATCTGCTGGAAAGCACCGACAGCGACTGGGGCATCTGCGAAGTTAACCTGATGCCAGGCAACGACCGAGTGCTGATCGAAAACCTGAAAAAACAGCAACTGCTGTACACCGTAGCGGAAAAAGGCGCAGAAAGCACCGAGCTGAAAATTATCGGTTCGATGAAAGAAGCGCTGCATCCGGAAATCGACGGCTGCGAAGGTATTCTCAATGCGATGGCGCGTCCGCAGACGGCGATTGTCTCTCTGACAGTCACGGAAAAAGGCTACTGCGCTGATGCGGCAAGCGGTCAGCTGGATCTCAATAACCCACTGATCAAGCACGATCTGGAAAACCCGACTGCGCCGAAGTCCGCGATTGGTTACATCGTCGAAGCCCTGCGGCTGCGTCGTGAAAAAGGGTTGAAAGCGTTTACGGTGATGTCCTGCGATAACGTGCGTGAAAACGGCCATGTGGCGAAGGTCGCGGTACTGGGACTGGCTCAGGCGCGTGACCCGCAGCTGGCGGCATGGATTGAAGAGAACGTCACCTTCCCGTGCACCATGGTTGACCGCATCGTTCCGGCGGCGACGCCAGAAACCTTACAGGAAATTGCTGACCAGCTGGGCGTTTACGACCCGTGCGCCATTGCCTGCGAACCGTTCCGTCAGTGGGTGATTGAAGATAATTTCGTTAATGGTCGCCCGGACTGGGATAAAGTGGGCGCACAGTTCGTTGCAGACGTTGTGCCGTTCGAAATGATGAAGCTGCGTATGCTGAACGGTAGCCACTCTTTCCTGGCGTACCTCGGTTACCTCGGCGGCTATGAAACTATTGCCGACACCATGACTAACCCGGATTATCGCAAAGCGGCCTTTGCCCTGATGATGCAGGAACAAGCGCCAACGCTGTCGATGCCGGAAGGTACGGACCTGAACGCCTATGCGACGCTGCTGATCGAGCGTTTCAGCAACCCGTCTCTGCGTCACCGTACCTGGCAGATTGCGATGGACGGCAGCCAGAAGTTACCGCAGCGTCTGCTGGACCCGGTGCGTCTGCACCTGCAAAACGGCGGCAGCTGGCGTCACCTGGCGCTGGGCGTGGCTGGCTGGATGCGTTACACCCAGGGCGTGGATGAGCAGGGTAATGCCATTGACGTGGTCGACCCGATGCTGGCCGAGTTCCAGAAGATTAACGCGCAGTATCAGGGCGCAGACCGCGTGAAAGCGCTGCTGGGCCTGAGCGGTATTTTTGCCGATGATCTGCCGCAGAATGCCGACTTTGTTGGCGCGGTGACTGCGGCATATCAGCAGCTGTGCGAACGCGGTGCGCGCGAGTGTGTGGCTGCGCTGTAACTAACTGATTACCCTACAGACTTACTGGTCAATCAAACTGGTATTTGGTTGACCAGTTTTCGTTTTTTTGCCCACCTGTACGTGCCAACTTCCAGTGCTAATGGTATAGTTTGAGATTAACGGGGGCCGTAAAATTGCCCGTTGTAGGCCGGATAAGGCGTTCACGCCGCATCCGGCAAAAATTTGATTAACCGCACCTAACGGACACAACACCATGAAATCTGCCACCTCTGCGCAAAGACCTTACCAGGAAGTCGGGGCGATGATCCGCGATCTGATCATAAAGACGCCGTACAATCCTGGCGAACGGCTGCCGCCGGAGCGTGAAATTGCAGAAATGCTTGATGTCACGCGGACGGTGGTACGTGAAGCGCTGATCATGCTGGAGATCAAAGGGCTGGTGGAAGTACGCCGGGGTGCCGGTATCTATGTTCTTGATAACTCAGGCAGCCAGAACACAGACAGTCCGGATGCCAACGTCTGCAACGATGCCGGTCCTTTTGAGCTGTTACAGGCGCGTCAGTTACTGGAAAGTAACATCGCCGAGTTTGCCGCCCTGCAGGCTACCCGCGAAGATATCGTCAAAATGCGTCAGGCATTGCAACTGGAAGAGCGTGAACTGGCTTCCAGCGCGCCGGGTAGCAGCGAAAGCGGTGATATGCAGTTCCATCTCGCCATTGCCGAAGCAACGCATAACAGCATGCTGGTGGAGTTATTCCGTCAGTCCTGGCAGTGGCGGGAAAACAATCCAATGTGGATCCAGTTGCACAGCCATCTGGATGACAGGTGATGCTGCCAACTTACTGATTTAGTGTATGATGGTGTTTTTGAGGTGCTCCAGTGGCTTCTGTTTCTATCAG
>NZ_SZVK01000116.1:0-2192 GCF_005280595.1 Escherichia sp. MR
GCACGGCTGGGACGGAAGTCGCTGTCGTTCTCAAAATCGGTGGAGCTGCATGACAAAGTCATCGGGCATTATCTGAATATAAAACACTATCAATAAGTTAGAGTCATTACCCACTAGAAGTTATACAAATTGATGTTATCTCTATTGAACAAAAGGGGATGATTAAAGTGGAGAATCTTGTATTAGCTCTATATTGACTGGAGCCTGCTTAAAATAGAGTAGGTAATATGGTAACCAGCAGGCGGACAACCATTGATTTCCCTATGTCGGGTATGATCTTAAAATCTGTACAGTGTTAAATGTCTTTCTGAAGACTTCGGATTAATTCGGCCGGAGTCATGTCATTTAATGATGAAGTTTCAAAGCATCATAAACGCAGGAGCGAACGTCGTTCCTTCAACTCCCGTAATAACTGAAGGGTAAGGGAGATTGAAATGTGCATACTGAAGACCTCCAGATATGCTACTTCAAAACAGAAATGCCCGAGGCAAAACGATTGATAGTGCCTGTCGGGTAGTGGGGAGGGAGCATGTACATTAGAGCTATGAGGTCGGTACGGTGGTCAGGGGCATTCTGATATCTCTTATTTAACATAATATACATTATGCGCACTAATGTTGTAGCTGCAATATTCTAATGTCACTTTCTACCCATTTAGAGATGTCACTTTTTCTGGCGTAAAGGATTAAACCTTGTTGCCGTGGAGACATCAGGATGCTTGTGACCATGTCAGATAAAGAGCTAAACCGGATAAACGTTATTCAGGCAGTTATCGATAAACGCATGCGTCGTCGTGATGCAGCCCATCAACTCAACTCTCGCCGCAGAAAAACTCAGTGAGCGACACGATATTTCAGTATCAGTCGAAACGTTGCGTAAATGGATGACTGCCGATGGATTGTGGATACCATACTCACGCCGTAAACCACGAGTGTATCAGCCTCGTTTTGGTGAAACCGAATCAGCCTTTGATTACATGCTTGCTACCCGCGAATATATTGAGAAACATGGTAAGCCGCTGGTATTTTACAGCGACAAACACGGTATTTTTCGAGTAAATCATGCCGCTGGAAGCAAATCGGGCACTCAATTTGGTCGAGTCCTGCACGATATTGGTGTTGAACTTATCTATGCGAACAGCCCTCAGGCTAAAGGTCGTGTTGAACGAGCCAACAAAACTCTTCAGGACAGGCTCATCAAAGAAATGCGCCTCAATAAAATAAGCAGTATCGAAGAAGCTAATGCTTGGCTTGAAACGTTTATCGTAGACTTTAACCGGCGCTTCGCCAAAACTCCCAAATATCCCAAAAACCTTCATCGCCCTGTGGCTGAAACGATTGTGGATCTAGATGATATTTTCTCATGGCAGGAAACCCGTAAGCTCTCGAAATCATTAACATTCCGTTATGATAAGATGATATATCTTGTTGAACCCACTGAGGAAAACAGCCGAATTGCTGGGGAGAATATTATGGTATTTGATTACCCTGATGGCACCCTCGCCTTCAAATACGGCCACCGCGCCCTCTCCTATCAGGTATTCGACAAACTGGACTGTATTGATCAGGGGCAAATCGTCGATAATAAGCGGCTCGGTGCAGTGCTCCGATTGGCTCAAGATAAAATGGATGAACTGGAGCGTAACGGCAAACGTGAGCGAAGCACAAAGATGCCGAAGCGGCGTGCTCAGGCTCGTATACAGGAACAGTTACGAGCAATTAATCCAGTTCTGGCTAATCCAAAAGAATTTCGCGCGAGCTTGAAAAGATAATCTTATCTAAATTTATAAAGGCATTGTTACATTACAATGCCTTTATAAAAAGGTTGAAGGTTTCTCTTTCCATACCAACCTCCTTTATTCCGATAAAACATTTATGTGTTCTCATCGAAAGCTCAATAGCATTTTTAATTTTTTGCTTATCTTCATCTGATGTTTTCAAACCAAATATTACTTTTTTCAGTTGATGGCGTGGAAAAGGATAAATTCCAGACTTATTATTTTTAACACATCTAAGTTCCTGCTCATATTCCCATTGCATTGCTTTAGTAAAAATGGCGGCGAGACTCATGGTACGAGTTAATCCGTTCTCATCGTAGGCTGGAGGTCTTTTGTTTGAGGGTAATGACTCTAACTTATTGATAGTGTTTTATGTTCAGATAATGCCCGATGACTTTGTCATGCAGCTCCACCG
>NZ_SZVK01000117.1:0-2010 GCF_005280595.1 Escherichia sp. MR
TCGGTGGAGCTGCATGACAAAGTCATCGGGCATTATCTGAACATAAAACACTATCAATAAGTTAGAGTCATTACCGCTCAGGTTGATTTCAATCTGTCTTACGAGTAATAGTTAGTTTCACAATTGGCGAAGATGAATTCTCCGCCAATTGTGTTCAACGTTCATGGATAGAATGATGAAAAAAAAATTCATTGCGTTAACTCTTTGGGTGTTAATTTCGCAGTCTGCACTAGCGAGTGGGGTTGGGCTTAGTTCTACTCGGGTGATTTATGACGGTAATAAGAAAGAAGCATCGCTAACCGTACAAAACAAAAATAAATCAGAAGAATTTCTTATTCAGTCATGGGTTGATGATGCAACGAGTAGTAAAAAAACACCATTCATCATTACTCCGCCATTATTCAAACTTGAGCCAGGAAAAAACAACATCTTACGTATCGTAAATGTGAATCCGTCCTTACCTCAGGATCGTGAATCTGTTTACTGGGTAAACGTCAAAGCGATTCCTTCTCAAAATGAAGAAAATGAAGGGAAAAATGTCTTGCAGATTGCAGTTCGTACTCGCATCAAGCTTTTTTATCGCCCAGCAGGTCTAAAAGGGGATATTAAATCTTCGCCAGGAGAACTACGTTTTACGCGAAACGGTAAACAGATAAAAGTTGACAATCCAACTGTTTTTAACATCACGTTCAGTGATGTATTTATTAACGGACACGAAATTGAAAAGTCCGGTATGGTGCCAGCAAAAGGGTCTTTGAATATCAATTTGCCTGCAGGTGTGAACAGTGCTTCGCAAATAAAATATAATACAATTAATGATTTTGGCTCTTCAGGTGAATATCTGACTCGCGAAATTAATTAATAGTTTTCAGGGGAACCAACTTAATGTCATGGATGGTCGTTTCGCGCACTTACACTTCTTTGCCCTTTTCTTTATCTGTATTGGCGCTTACGGTTGCAGGCTCTTTTTCTGCGACAGCTGGAAAATTTAATCCGCGTTTTCTGGAAGATACCGCAGGGATCAACCAGCATGTTGACCTTTCCATGTACGAAACTGACCATGGCGCGCAGTTGCCTGGAACATATCGCGTTTCTTTAATCGTCAATGAACAAAAAATGGAAACGCGCACTCTGGAGTTTAAGGCGGCTACAGAATCCCAACGAAAGGAGATGGGGGAGTTTCTCATACCTTGTTTAAGCCGGACACAACTGGCTGATATGGGCGTTCGTGTAGACAGTTTTTCAGCACTTAACCTTATACCAGCAGAAGCCTGTGTGGCGTTTAATGAAATTATCCCTCAGGCGACCAGTCATTTTGATTTTAGCGAACAAAAGCTGGTGATGAGTTTTCCTCAGGCGGCAATGCAGCAGGTTGCTCGCGGTACAGTACCTGAATCTCGCTGGGACGATGGTGTGCCCGCGTTGCTTCTTGATTACAGTTTCAGCGGTAGTAACAGTTCTCATGATACAAAAAGTTATAATCGCTACATTGATGAAAATGGTAATCATCACCAGGATAAAAACGAAACTAGCCAGACTAACGATAGCTACTACTTAAGTATGCGAAGCGGCCTTAACCTTGGGGCATGGCGTCTGCGAAATTACAGTAACTGGAGCTATAGTAACGGCGAGAAGCAGTGGGACAATATTGGCACCTATGTAACACGGGCCATTGTTCCGCTGAAAGCGCAACTGACATTGGGTGATACAGCAACACCTTCAGATATTTTTGACAGTGTGCAGATGCGCGGGGTATTACTGGCCTCTGATGAAGAAATGTTGCCAGACAGCCAACGTGGTTTTGCTCCGGTAGTTCGAGGGATAGCGAAAAGTAACGCGGAAGTCAGTATTGAACAAAATGGTTACGTGATTTATCGAGCATTTGTTCAGCCAGGTGCGTTTGAAATTAACGATTTATACCCCACAGCGAACAGCGGGTAATGACTCCAACTTATTGATAGTGTTTTATGTTCAGATAATGCCCGATGACTTTGTCATGCAGCTCCACCG
>NZ_SZVK01000118.1:0-1716 GCF_005280595.1 Escherichia sp. MR
CGGTGGAGCTGCATGACAAAGTCATCGGGCATTATCTGAACATAAAACACTATCAATAAGTTGGAGTCATTACCTTCAACCACTACACATAGATGCTAGTATATTCTTTTTAACATCATTGACACATTCCTGGTATGTCGAAAAAAAAACAGAGGTTTCTTTTACAATATATCCACAATCATAACATTGATACCATTTCCAGCCTTTTTCCTGAATATAGGAAATATGTAGAAAAAGTGGCAAGACCGATTCGTCTGAGTATCCCTGTTTTTTAGCATTTTCAATGCATAACAATTGCGAATTATATGCGTTATCTGATTGAGACAAAAGATATCCATTTTTCTCATGACAATACCATCTCCATTTATTGTCATCAGTCTTATAAAATTTCCATATTAATCTCTGATTTCCAGATATCTTATAAATCATAATATACTCCACTCCCCAGGGAGACGGCCCTGGGGAAGGTAATCAGTGTTCTTTTATATATGCGGCTCTGTGACGTTCAAGTTCAATTGCACCACGATGTGATAACCAGCAGAAAATGATGCAACAAATAATACCGCAGCCAAGAAGATAAAATCCGCCATGCCAGCCAATATGATCGACCATAATACCAAACAGGCTGGTGCCCAGAGACGCACCGAAGATATAGCTCATAAAACCGCGTAAGCCTACTGCAGAACCAACAGCAAAGCTGGGAACGATCTCCATAGTCTGAACGGAAGCTAGAAATTGTGGAACGTAAATCAGGCAACCAACAATGGCAGCAAAAATTGTCACCATAAACAGCGATTCACTTTTCCAGTAGCCAATCAGGCAAATGAAAATCAGCGCCATACAAATCATCGCCAATGGCATACGACGCCCTTTAAACAGTTTGTCTGACAACCAACCGGCAAGTAGCGTGGAAGGGATTGCGGCCCATTCAAAAAATAAAAACGCGACGCTCATTTGTTCTTTAGAAAAATGTTTCACCGTCAGCAGGTAAATAGGCAACCAGCTAATCATCCCGAAGCGCACCATGTATACAAATACGTCAACCAGTGAGACATACCAGGCATTTTTGTTGCGTAATACATAAGTACAGAAAATCTGAAAGGCGCTCATGTTTTCTGGTGCTTTTACCGTCTGTCGGGTATTCAGGACGACTTTTTCTTCCGGCATCATCTCTTCCAGAGAGGGTAGACCTTCCTGACGTGGGGAACCTTTACCGAGAATCAGCACAATTACCGCAAAAACGATAGCCACGCAGGCCGGAACGATATAGCTCGCACCTTGCCAGTGTTCGCTGCCGAGTAGGGCAAAAGCGGCACCAACAATAGGGGCAACAATACCACCACCGACGTTATGAGAGATATTCCAGAAAGCACCAACCCGACCACGCTCCCGGCGAGGGAACCAGTTAGCAATAGTGATGAAAGAAGGACCAACGCCCATTCCCTGGAAAAGACCATTCAGAACAACCAATGCCGCAAAAATCCAGAATGCAGTGCTGAATCCCAGGCCAACGTTAACGATGGCACATAACACCAGCCCACACGCCATAAAGACTTTCGGACTGGCTTTATCGGCAAGGCTACTCATCACTCCTTTGCTGATACCATAGGCGATAAGCATACAGCTACTCAGTACGCCAATTTGGGTAATGACTCCAACTTATTGATAGTGTTTTATGTTCAGATAATGCCCGATGACTTTGTCATGCAGCTCCAC
>NZ_SZVK01000119.1:0-1528 GCF_005280595.1 Escherichia sp. MR
TGATAGAAACAGAAGCCACTGGAGCACCTCAAAAACACCATCATACACTAAATCAGTAAGTTGGCAGCATCACCTAGCAACTGATGAAATTATATCAGTTGCGATATGTATTAAAGTGTATAACGATAATGTTATTTTTATTTTCTGGAATGAATATCACAAATAATTGTCGCTTAAATGAAATTAATTTCAGATGATAATAAATATCAGTCCACTTTTAATTTTTCACTTTGTGATTTTAATTGATAACGATCAATGTTAAGAGCTCAGAATAATCACATTATTTTTTCTCCTAACCATAAAGGATTGGTTTATCAGCGTTAAATCTTTCTCATACACTATCGGGTTAGGGAAAATATCTGGTGTTGGGGACAGAGTCAGCAGCGTATTAGTTGAATGCTTAATATCAGGCTGCTGAATTGTCAGCACTGTGTTTGCGAAGAGGATGCGAAATAAATGAACCCGGTTGGACGTCCACTATTAGATATTGGCTTAACGCGATTAGAATTCTTGCGTATATCAGGAAAAGGCCTTGCTGGTTTAACAATTGCCCCTGCGTTACTGTCACTTTTGGGTTGCAAACAGGAAGATATTGATAGCGGCACGGTTGGGTTGATAAATACCCCCAAAGGGGTGCTGGTGACCCAGCGAGCGAGATGCACAGGCTGTCATCGCTGTGAAATCTCTTGTACCAACTTCAACGATGGCTCAGTGGGCACTTTTTTCTCCCGCATTAAAATTCATCGCAATTATTTCTTTGGCGACAATGGAATAGGATCAGGCGGTGGCCTGTATGGCGATCTGAACTATACCGCTGACACCTGTCGTCAATGTAAAGATCCGCAATGCATGAACGTTTGCCCGATTGGCGCGATTACCTGGCAGCAGGAAGAAGGCTGTATTGTCGTCGATCATAAACGTTGTATTGGTTGTAGCGCCTGTACCACAGCATGTCCGTGGATGATGGCTACCGTAAATACCGAAAGTAAAAAATCCTCGAAATGTGTGCTATGCGGTGAATGCGCAAATGCCTGCCCAACAGGGGCGTTAAAAATTATCGAGTGGAAAGATATTACTGTGTGAATCTTGCAAAGGAAAAAATCATGGCTAACGGTTGGACAGGTAATATATTAAGAGTCAATCTCACGACAGGAAATATTACCCTCGAAGATTCCAGTAAGTTTAAAAGTTTTGTCGGTGGCATGGGCTTTGGCTACAAAATTATGTATGACGAAGTGCCTGCTGGCACTAAACCTTTCGATGAAGCGAATAAATTAGTCTTCGCTACAGGGCCATTAACTGGCTCTGGTGCTCCCTGTAGTTCTCGCGTAAATATCACCTCACTTTCCACTTTTACCAAAGGAAATTTAGTCGTCGATGCCCATATGGGCGGCTTTTTTGCCGCGCAAATGAAATTCGCTGGATACGACGTCATTATTATCGAAGGGAAAGCGAGGTGATGCTGCCAACTTACTGATTTAGTGTATGATGGTGTTTTTGAGGTGCTCCAGTGGCTTCTGTTTCTATC
>NZ_SZVK01000011.1:0-110995 GCF_005280595.1 Escherichia sp. MR
ATCGGTGGAGCTGCATGACAAAGTCATCGGGCATTATCTGAACATAAAACACTATCAATAAGTTGGAGTCATTACCTGAAAAGGCATTCCTGGGCACGCCCGTTATTCTGCAGGATCGTTGTGTCGGAGTGATAAGTTTGATTGCTGTTACTCATGAGCAACAAGAACATATCAGTGATAATTTACGCGAATTTTCAGATTACGTTCGCCATATATCTACTATTTTTGTCTCGAAACTTCTGGAAGATCAGGGGCCAGGAGATAATATAAGTAAAATATTCGCTACCATGATCGATAATATGGATCAGGGAGTGTTAGTTATTGATGAAGACAATCGTATTCAGTTTGTTAACCAGACTGCATTAAAAACTCTTGGTGTTGCTCAAAATAATATGGTTGGGAAACCTATTCGTTTCAGACCATTAACATTTGAGAGTAATTTTACTCATGGACATATGCAACATATCGTTTCGTGGGATGATAAAAGTGAATTAATCATTGGTCAGTTGCATAACATCCAGGGACGACAGTTATTTTTGATGGCGTTTCACCAGTCACATACCAGTTTTTCTGTGGCGAACGTTTCTGATGAACCGCATATTGAACAATTAGTGGGTGAATGCCGGGTTATGCGGCAATTAAAACGACTCATTAGCCGTATCGCGCCCAGCCCATCCAGCGTAATGGTGGTCGGGGAAAGTGGCACCGGTAAAGAAGTTGTCGCTCGTGCAATCCATAAGTTGAGTGGAAGACGGAATAAACCCTTTATTGCTATCAACTGTGCCGCGATCCCGGAGCAGCTTCTGGAAAGTGAGCTGTTCGGTTATGTCAAAGGCGCTTTTACGGGGGCTTCTGCCAACGGAAAAACAGGGCTGATTCAGGCGGCGAATACGGGCACGCTGTTTCTCGATGAAATTGGCGATATGCCATTAATGTTGCAGGCAAAATTGTTACGAGCTATTGAGGCGCGTGAAATTCTGCCGATTGGTGCCAGCAGCCCAATACAGGTCGACATTCGCATCATTTCTGCAACTAACCAGAATTTGGCTCAGTTTATTGCTGAAGGTAAGTTTCGTGAGGATCTCTTCTATCGCCTGAATGTTATTCCGATAACGTTGCCGCCTTTGCGTGAACGTCAGGAAGATATTGAACTGCTGGTGCATTACTTTTTACATCTGCATACCCGTCGTCTGGGGTCGGTTTATCCTGGCATTGCTCCTGATGTTGTTGAGTTGCTGCGTAAGCATTATTGGCCTGGAAACCTGCGAGAGCTAAGCAATTTGATGGAATATCTGGTCAACGTTGTTCCTTCAGGTGAAGTCATTGACAGCACACTCCTGCCGCCCAATCTGGTAAATAACGGCGTGACAGAGCAAAGTGAGAGCCCAGAAGCCAGCGAAGCACATTTGGCACTTGATGATGCTGGTGGTACGGCGCTGGAGGAGATGGAAAAACAGATGATCCGCGAGGCGCTTTCACGTCATAACAGCAAGAAGCAAGTCGCTGATGAACTGGGCATCGGCATTGCTACGCTCTATCGTAAGATTAAAAAATATGAATTGTTAAGCGCGTAATCGCCGTAAATCCGGCCAGCATTCAGGCCGGATTTCGTTTTACTTCGTTTCCTCGCAGTCCAGCACTGTATTCACAACCATCTGATAACCGGTGCAGCGACAAAGATTTCCCGCCAGGACGCGACGAATTTCCGTAATAGTTAATGGTTTCTCGCGTGGTTTTGCCAGCATTGCCGTGGTGGCCATAATCAACCCGGGCGTACAAAAGCCACACTGTACCGCGCCTGATTTCGCATAAGCCTGTTGTACATGAGAAAGTTTGCCGCCTTTTGCTTCGCCTTCCAGTGTGCGGATCTCTTTTCCTTCAGCCCAGGTGGCAAGGTATAAGCAGCTATCTATCGCGGTGCCATCAACCAGCACAGTACACGCGCCGCATTCTCCAACGCAGCATCCTTGTTTGACGCTAAGTAATCCTTGTTCACGGAGCAGTTCTGAAAGCGGCATACCCGGCGCGGCGCGGAGCTGAAAAGGCATTCCGTTAATGACGCATTCAATGGTAATTGTTTCGCTGTGGTTCATTGCAGTTTTCCCCCTGCCGCAGCGACGGCTTCGCTAATGACTTTTTTGGTCATCGTCTGGATAAGATGCAGACGAAACTCTTTACTCGCACGCCATGAGGAACGCGGGGCGACGTCTTGCAGGACAGACTCGCTGATGGCTTCCAGCGTTTGCAGGTTCAGTGGCGCGTTTTGTGCAGCCTGTTCAGCATGTTGGCAGCGAATCGGCGTTGGAGCGGCAACACCAAATGCCAGGCGTAATTCACTGAAACTTCCATTATCCAGCCGACAATGTGCGGCGCAGCCAATCGTTGAAATATCCATCGCGTCGCGCATGGCATATTTAAAATGCGCGCTACCAGCATGTTCTTTCGGTTGCGGCGGAAAATGAAAGGCGACAAGGATTTCGTCATGCTCAAGAGATACTTTGCCCGGCCCGGTGTGAAAGCCATTTATCGGGACAAAACGAACTCCTCGCGGTGAGTGGATCTCCAGCTTCGCGTCATAAATCAGCGTTGGCGTGGCGGAATCTGCGCTGGTGGCACCGTTGCAAATATTTCCACCGTAGGTAGCGACATTACGGATCTGTGGCCCGGCAATTGACGAAGCCGCAGCACATAACGCCGGAAGATGACGCTGGGTTAACGGATCTTCAATGAGCTGAGTAAATGTCGTCGCGGAGCCGATTCGCAGCGCGCCGTTTTCCTCCAGCGTAATCCCCCGAAGCTCCGCCAGATTGTGGATATCAACAATATGGCGATAACGGTCATTGTGATGGTGGAGCTGAATCAGTACGTCAGTGCCACCGGCGAGCAGTTTTGCCTGCGGATTGTGGGTCAGCAGGTTGATGGCATCGGCAATGGTGGTCGCGCGATGGTAAGAAGCAAAATCAAACATGATGTTATCCTCAAATCAATCCTGCCAGATGGAACTCTTCGTATAACCGTTTTGGCGTCAGCGGCAGTGTATTGATTGCAACACCGGTAGCCATCTTCACCGCGTTACGAATAGCTGCGGCAACAGGAATGATCGGAGGCTCACCCAGTGACTTATGTCCGTATGCGGATTGCGGTTCATTGATTTCGACGAATGCGCTTTCCAGTTGTGGCAGATCTGGCATGGTCGGCATTTTGTAATCCAGCAGATTTGGGTTACGTACCACACCGCTTTTCGCGTCGATGATCATCTCTTCAAATAGCGCCCAGCCAATGCCCATTCCCATCCCGCCGTGTACCTGGCCTTCTGCCAGCAGCGGATTAAGAATATGCCCCGAATCATGAACATTGAGGATGCGGTTGATAGTGACTTTGCACAGCGCGATATCGACCGTCAGATCAACAAAGGTACAGCCAAACGCTGGTGGGTTCGTGGTGGTTTTGATGGAGCTTTCTGCAGAAAGCTGTCCGCCACGCTCGGGATGATAAAACGCATCCATTGCCAGATCTTTTAATGACAACAATGGCTCTTCCGGTCTTTCAACCAGCACGATATGGCCTTTTATCAAGGTTAGATTCATCGCTGACTGATGTAGCATGACTGCGGCGTGAGCGATGATTTTCTCTTTCAACAGCAACGCCGCACTGCGCAACGCTGGCGCGGCAACATAGCTCTGCCGTGACGCAAACGCACCGGGGTCGAAGGGGGTAACGTCGGTGTCTTGTGTCGAAATTACGCGGACATCGCTGACCGGGACACCCACGGTTTCCGCCACCATTTGCGAGAACACGGTGTCGGCACCCTGACCGATTTCCGTCGCACCGCTTTGTACGTTGATGGTTCCATCCTGATTCATCAACAGGCGTGCGCCAGCGATTTCTACACCAACAGGCCAGGTGTTAGAGGTGTAGCTAAAACAGGCAACGCCAACGCCTCGCCGTAAATTGCCTTGCTGGTTCTGGCACTCTGCACGGCGTTTTTCCCATTCAAAGATTTCTCGTCCTTTTTCCAGACACTCTGGTAATCCGGCGCTGTAAATACGCTTGCCCGTGAGTGGATTTGCATCGCCTTCACGAGCGGCATTACGTAAACGAATTTCTACTGGGTCTAGTTCCAGCGCGATAGCGGCGTCATCCAGCATTGATTTGACAGCAAAAACGACTTGCGGTGCACCATAACCGCGCATCGCGCCAGCCGAGGGCAGATTGGTATAGCAGGTCTTTGAACTGTAAGCGTAAGCACAACGAGGATAAAGGTAAGCGACTTTATTACCGCCTGCGGAAGCGATGGAGTGACCGTGAGAGGCGTAAGCGCCGGTGTTGGACAGAACATCCAGACTATAACCTTTCAACGTACCATCACGGTTCACGCCCATTTGCCCATCAATGGTAAAGGCGTGGCGGGTTCGGGTTGCGAGAAAACACTCTTCACGGCTAAGGGAAACTTTCACCGGAATACCACCGAGTTTGCTGGTCAGGAATGCCGCCATTGGCTCTTCCAGCACATCCTGTTTATTACCAAAACCGCCACCGACAAACGGTTTGATGACTCGCACACATGACCAGGGAATATCCAGCGCCTGACCGACAACGCGGCGAACAATGTGCGGGATCTGCGTACTGGAGACGATGGTAATTCGCGAGTCATCCTCCATCCATGCCAGTGAGGTCACACTTTCCATATGGCAATGCTGAATGACCGGTGTCTGATAATGCCCCTCGATCTGGTAATCTGCCGCATCGATTGTTTGCTGGACATTGCCTGTCGACATCATGCTTTGTTTAAGTAAATTGCCGCCGTTATGGATTGGTGCTGCGTCTTCTGCCAGTGCCGCTTCTGGCGTGGTGATAACGGGTAATTCTTGCCACTCAATGCTGACTAGTTGCGCCGCTTTTTCTGCCGTGAGCTCATCGCGGGCTACGACGATGGCAACAGCATCACCATGATGACGAACATGGCGGGTTAACAGTGCGCGATCAGCGGTATCGCGTTTATTTTCGTCAAGCGTCCATGCATGTCCTGCCGTCGCGAATGGGATATTCGGTACATCTTCCCAGGTAAAAATCGCCAGTACGCCCGGCAGGCTTCTGGCTTTTTCATCGTTAATATTTACGGCATAACCATGTGCGATAGGGCTACGTACATATTTTGCGTAACACATGCCTGCCATAACATAATCATCTGTATATCGTGCCCGCCCGGTAACCTTAGCAATGGCATCTACGCGCATACATGATTCACCTGTAGCGGTTGCTTCCCGCGCTTCCATAGAAATCCCCTTGATTTGAACATTTGGTTCTTATGGCAATGATTTAGTCTTTGCAGGCAAGAATTACGCCAGAAACGACTATAAACATGGTGGGAGGAGGGAAGTGTGATGTTGTTAATAAAACGCCAGGGATGATGCGTTTTTATCAGCAAAGAAAGAGAGGGCAGTGTATCAATATGAGTGTGATAAAAATCATTGTGATAAATGAATATTAGGCGACACTCAGGGGGCTCTCTTTTTCGTTATGACGATGTGCAAATGGGGGATCGCTATCCTAATGGATTCATTCACAATTCTTGATTTGTACATCCATTTTCCGAGCAATGGATTGGGTATCTGACAGGTGGCTGCTATGATATAGCGTCTTGTTTTTTGAGCGAGGAAAGATTTTGAGCGCAGGACGCCCGAATAAAAAAACGCTGGGTATCGTGATGCTGTTATCGGCAGGGCTGCTTCTGGCGGGCTGTTCTGGTAGCAAATCATCAGACACAGGAACGTATTCCGGCTCCGTTTACACCGTGAAACGGGGGGATACGCTTTATCGTATTTCACGCACCACGGGAACAAGCGTAAAAGAACTTGCCCGACTCAACGGCATTTCTCCACCCTATACCATCGAAGTTGGTCAAAAGTTGAAGCTTGGTGGGGCGAAAAGTAACCGCAGTTCGCGAAAATATACAGCCAAATCAACGACGAAAACAGCGTCAGTCACTCCACCGCCAGTGGTTCCGAAATCTTCATGGCCACCCGTCGGACAACGCTGCTGGATATGGCCAGCGAGTGGAAAAGTTATCATGCCTTACTCAATGGCGGATGGCGGCAATAAAGGGATTGATATTGCTGCAGTGCGCGGGACACCAATATATGCAGCTGGCGCCGGCAAGGTTGTGTATGTCGGTAACCAATTACGTGGCTACGGTAATCTCATCATGATTAAACACAGTGAAGATTACATCACTGCCTACGCTCATAACGACACGATGCTGGTAAACAATGGGCAAAATGTTAAGGCTGGGCAAAAGATAGCGACGATGGGCAGTACGGATGCTGAATCCGTGCGGTTACATTTCCAGATTCGTTACCGTGCTACGGCGATTGATCCTTTGCGCTACTTGCCGCCACAGGGCAGCAAACCAAAGTGCTGATGGTGAATTAATCAGCAGTCAGTAGCAAGGCACTTGCTAAGAAGAGCGTAAGGTTTATAATGCCTTACGCATCTCAAAGCGGGCGTAGTTCAATGGTAGAACGAGAGCTTCCCAAGCTCTATACGAGGGTTCGATTCCCTTCGCCCGCTCCAGTTTTTATATCCTCATTTATTTTTCTTTTTTATCGAAACGTTCCATTCTTTTAATGTACTCACATCAGGTATGGCTGAATCAAATAACAACAATCAAAGATAAGTAGAACTTGAGTGCTCCTCGACATCGGCAGTCATAAACGAGTTTGCATTCGTTATACCAGTCGAGGATTATCACGACTCAAGCTACTGCATATTGACTGTTAAAATCGATACTATTGTTCGTTTTTGTCAATTGCTTTAACTTTTGGATGTTATTAATAATAACCAAATGACATTCGTTCTCTGTTCCTTGATAAACGTGTGTACATTTTTTATTCTGCGTTGCAGAAATATATGCATTAATACATTTTTTTATTACTACAGCTTTATGTATATTAGGCTCAAGTAACAGTGCTTGATCTATACAAGCAATTGCATCATCAATTCTATCGTTATATATATTTACCAGTGTTCGATAATAGTATAAGGCGGCGATATCTAATATTTGTGTCTGCGCATATTCAAAAAAAATACGTGATGTCGTTGCTTGTCCGGAAAGGCCGGTTATCAATCCCATGATCCCTAAAATCTTTCCATCACAAATAGTTTTATCTGACACCTTATCTATAAATGCTAATGCTTTTTGAGTTGCATCTTTATGCTCGTTCATACCATGAAGAGCCAGGGATATATAGCATTCAGCCAACAGGCAATGACACTCATTTATTAGAGACGGAATATTGTATTTTTTTTCAGGTGTTCAAATATTGTTATTGCTTTGACAATACTTTCAGGTGTGAACTCATTCAGTGCGTTTTTTCCGTTAGACATTTCTTTTGATAAAATATTGTCATTAAAAGAATCGCGTTGACTGATCATTTCCTGCGCGGCTTTAGGTTTCTTCATAGCCAGATTCAAGTTACTGATTATAAATTGTGATACTTTTTGTATATCATCCGCTTGCAGATGTGTGCTGGCAACAAGATAAAAGCTTTTTGCATCGATCACCTCTACATATAAGCTATTTGATGCTCCATGTTGGCTAATTCTTCCAGTTATAAAATAATCTGGTTTGAATCTGGCCAGAAAAGCTGTTTGAGATTTATTATCTATACAATACTGGGTTGCCGCCAGTGGGTATATGTAAAGGGCATCATCTTTTTGGTTTGAAATAAGTTGTACAAGATCCTGATTTAGTTTTAATGGATCATGATGACTGTGGGATGTTATAAATGGAAATAAAGCAACAGCACTACCTGCTTTATTATTTTGGTTCCCTTTTATCTTGAAAACTTGCCCACTGAATCGATACCCTTTTCTGTATATAGTTTCTATACAGCGAGTATAGCCGATGCGTTCAAAAATACATCTTAATGAATATATACACCGTGTAAGGGATTCGTCACTTACAATTACATTTTTCCACACGGACTCGATGATCATATCTTTTGATACAACGTTGCCAGATGATTCAAGCAATACAAATAATACGCCAAGCTCTTTCGGAGGTATGTAAGACTGCTCATTCCCTTTTGTAAGAATACCATCTTCTGTAAGTATTATTCCATCAGAAAAATGATATGAAAACTTAATTTCTAAATCCATTAGCTAACCCCTGTGAAATTTATGGTTATTTGCGTCCTGAATGAGTAATAAATATAACTAATATTCATATATGTTTTATTAAACTGTATATGATTTTGTATATATAAAATTCCATGACTGTTTGAATTAATTTATCCAGGATTGTTTCGAATGTAACCTGAAATATCCTTAATTAATGCTTTTTAATCATGTTTATACATAACTTGTTGAAAGACAACAATAAACTTACACGTCTTTCATTCCTTAACTGAGTGCTAATTTTGATTTAAGATAAGAGAAAATACCCAAGTGATAGCTATGTATCGAGTTCGAACCTTGTTTGTGAACGTTATAGTAACAATAGCTTTCTCTGCAGTTTATTATGTATAAAATATATATTTGTTGCTTTTTACACAATCATGTATATCACTTCTACAATGGAGTATTCTCGCTGAGGATATTTCTTCAAATTAATACCGGCAATGTATTAATTTGAAGAGTGAGCATTATAATGAGAGAAGGGGGATGCATTGCTAATATTTTTAGAGAGTGGAAGGTTGCTGTATAGATGGCATAGTTATAAAATTATAGAAATATTACATGTGTTATTTTTATTTCAACCGTATCAGGGGTTATCTTGCACAGTACATGATGGCTCTGTTACTAATGTTAAAAAGAAAACCGCGATTACCTTGTGTTTGTATATTATAGCTTATCATTTTTCCTGAAAAGACATAGAAGTCAGGAAGAAGTAGTGCCAGTTTATCATCCTCAACTTGATCAATAATATCGAATTTATTTATTTTATTGGAGGTGAGATGCAAGGTGTTATAATTTTCAGTCCATGTGTATTCAATATCACGTCGAATTGCTTTATAAGCCTTTGTATTTTGTTTCCATGTGCCGCTCAGTGCAACAATACCTGTCTTTTTGTTTTGGTTATACATAAAGTCAAGGGTGAGATTGGCTTGTCCCTGGTCATTAAAAATAACCCAGTTAGCTGTACATTTTTCATTGTATGCGATTTTCTCTTTAGAATAATTATAGGTAATAAAAAACACAAATCCACTAATAAAACATAAAATAAGTATCAGGCTTTTTTTATAACGAGTCACGATTAACCCCACGATAAGACAAAGTTAAACAGCCTGTAACTTCGTTATTTCTATGGCTTTTTTTGCAGGCCATAACAATCAAACCCGGAAACGACCTGGCAAGGGGAAAATATAACCATGGATATTTTTTGCAGTCAATTCCTGTCTCTAATATATGGTTTTTATATTTATCGAAATCTTTCAGACCATCGATGCTATCTTCTGTAACATTAAAATGACAACCATTTATTTCTGCAACAGTCCGGTAATCTCTAAAGAATGGTTTGGGTTGGTTATTATTCCATAGTAAAAATGCGGTAAGCAAACCCACACCAAATGCACTTAACATTGGTAAATAAAATTTAGAGCGCGAGAGTCTGTTCCTGACATGATTATCTGGAGCAGCATTTATCTCTTTAACCTCATCTGTAACGTTCAAATTGAGAGGAGAGTTATGCTTTTGAACATCTATTGAAGAGGGTGGGGTATGATTTTCTATGTTGATATCGTTATTGAGCTTGAACCCTTTTCTCGGCACGGTTGCAATAAGCGAATGAGTCGTATCACCAACCGCGCGAAACCCACGCCTGATAATCGATATGTTTTGGTATAACGTGTTGACCGGTACACGCATACCTTCTTCTTCCCAGACTCTGGAGAAAAAGTTCTGCTGGGCGACCACATCTGGAAAAGCTTCGAGTAGCAACGATAAACACCTGCTTGCGGGCGTTGTCAGAACAACGTTCAATTCGGCGTCATGTACCGAAATTAATTTCTTGTGTTCCGGCCAGAACTCAATATTATTGTTAATAATCCAGTACATAGGTCAATAAAACACAGCATTAAGAAAATTGAAATGAGATAGTTTGGTAAGTATATTAGTATTTACCTAATAAATATATATTAATTTTATATTCACTACGACAATTATAATTGCAATATATTAATGCAACTTAAAACACCATGTGTATTAACATATTTAACGCTTATAACGTCTACTTCCCGGGCTTTTTCGCTCATGAATTTTTGAAATGGCACACAAAATTCACATAATTAAACTAAAAATTAACAAGCGGAATTGGAAGCTCATCTTATAAAACACGGGCATCATTATAAATGCCCGTATATATAATTATTATTGTCGATAGTTACGTTTCAATGCTGAACTGAGTTCGAACGTATAAATAATTCGTTTATTTTACCACCCATCCTTTTTTCAATTCTTTGCTTGTAGGCGTAGATGCTACGGATATCCATGTCGAGAGTGTCTGCAATTTGATATGGATTATAGCCAGATACCATATGCCCCATTATGGTGAACTCCATTTGAGTCAATGTATTGCCTCTGGTAAATGACAGGTAACGACCAATAAACAGCTGCCTGATCTTCTCGTTAGCAACATCCAGTCCATCATCATTATATATAATAGCTGATATTGCGGGATTGTGTTTTCTCCAGTAATTAGCAAGAGATTGCATATTCCTGTCGCTTATCAACACAATTCCCATTTCCGTACTTGCAAGATACTCAATCCAGCCTTTATCCAGAAAAAGACGTAAAAAACTTACTGAAAAATCTACAAAAATATATCCACTTAATCGAGCATTGTGATTTTTACTTAATATGCCTTCAACCACACCACGATTAAAATACGAACTATCTTCGGGCCACATACAAAAACAGGCGTTTGCACAATACTGCAAGCGCGGTGACTTTTCTGGCATTATTTGGCAATGCATTGAGCAACTATTGCATGTAAGACTTTTATATCTACTACAAAGTCTCATGTTAATAACCTCCCTATTCATAGATAATCGCATAATTTCATTGGTTATTGATGATGTCAATACGCTCTGATTTAATAAGCTTTTAATGGGGATTTGCGTTTAATCTGTATTTGATATTATTCTCAATAAGATATTTAAGAATACATCATTAAGTTTTAAATATGGCTGGATTTCACTCGGTTAACCATGTTGGGCTTATTGCAAATCAGATAAGTGCCTAACGCATTAGGAATATCTATACTGCAAATTGTTTTCGAATAACCAGACGATATCGTGTAAATCTAAGTGATGCATCTTAAATAGTCTTATTTAAGATGTTCAGATTTTTACTGAGGATAACAGCTTGATATTGTTTGTTTATGCTATAGATGGTCAGGAGGGTGATTAATGGTGGAGAGGCATTGTAAGAACTGGAATGGTTCAAAATAAGGACTATTTTGAACCATTCACATCAGCGATTAACTAAAGAACATTACCGATACGCACAGGATACCCACGATCAACGTAATTAGATTTCCGATGGAACGCCAGGGTTTAAGGGCAGGAATGAGATACGTAGACAGTGTTGGCATGATAAAAAGAATCATGGCAATGAGCGGACCACTGATCGCGTAAATCATCGAAATTGCGTTAGGGTTGATGCAGCAGACAATGAAAGTAATCAGCGATACCAACATAATTGACAGCGCGCGGTTAAATGCTCGGCTTTTTTTAACTCCCGCCTGCTGTAACGTGGTTTTGACTAATTCCGTCGCACCTTCAATAACGCCAAAGTAGGTGCCTAAAAATGATTTAGACATGGCAACTACCGCGACAATAATCCCGGAAATTGACAACCACGCAGGGGCATTTGGCAGCATAGATAGTGCCGATAAAATGGTGACGCCTTCCTCTTTTGCCGCCTCAATATATGAAGGTGGAATTGATAACAGGCAGCTAAAGACGAAGAACAGCACGCTCACGCAGATGATGAGATAAGCGACCTTCATAATTTTTTTGCATTTATCCATAGCGTGTTCGCCGTATTTTTCTCGTCTGTCGATAGCAAACGTAGAAATAATCGGAGTATGGCTAAAGGCGAAAACCATCACGGGAATCGATATCCATATCTGGTGAAGGGTATTCTGATTGAACTCTACCTGGGTTGTTAATAAAGAAGGCTGCCAGCTACCGATCAGGTAGATGGAAAGAAATAAGAAGTAGGCAATCAGCGGGAAAACCAAAAATCCCATTACCCGAATTGTGGCGTGACGCCCCATCAGAAAAATAAGATTCAGGATTAACACAACGCCAAGACTCACCAGCATACGGATGCGTAGATCAATGACCATATGCTTCGCCAGCTGTTCAGTGAGTGAGTTGGTGATTGCCACTGCGTATATCAACACCACGACAAAAAAGGCAATGAAGTACAGAGTGGTAATCAGATTACCGATCTTTTTGCCATAGTAGTGAGTTACCGCGCCAGTGATCCCTTCGCCTGCCGATGTTTTTGAAGAAAGGATGAACTGGCATAAGGCTTTATGTGGCCAATATGTTAAAGGCCAGGCGACCAGTGCAGTAATAAACAGAACCACCGCTCCTGCTGAACCTAATTGAATAGGAAGGAAGAGCGTGCCTGCGCCAACGGCTGTGCCGTAGAGTGCGAAGCTCCAGAGAGTTTCTTCTTTTGACCAAATTTTAGACATTATTTGAACGTATCATCTACAAATTAAACAAAATGGAGGGCAATTTACCATAAACCAGGCCAGTCATGGGAGATTAACGCTATATCAACCTCTGGATTGGTGTGTAAGTAGATGCAAACCTTGCGTGCCAGCCAGATATCACCCTTCCTCCTTCCGGTAAATTTCCTTTGTGATAAAAATCACTTTTTTTAAACATTTTGGATAATTGGAATTAACAATCATTTACTATTGCGCTGTTAATTCGTGCGAGGTTGTGATGAAAGATGTTGTGATTGTCGGTGCGTTACGGACACCTATTGGCTGCTTTCGTGGAGCGTTGGCTGGTCATTCTGCGGTGGAACTAGGCAGCCTGGTCGTGAAAGCATTATTAGAGCGCACCGGCGTTGCTGCACATGCGGTGGATGAAGTGATTCTTGGACAGGTTCTGACTGCCGGGGCAGGGCAGAATCCAGCACGGCAATCGGCTATTAAAGGTGGTCTTCCCAACAGCGTTTCGGCAATTACCATTAATGATGTTTGTGGTTCCGGGCTAAAAGCTCTGCATCTTGCTACTCAGGCGATTCAGTGTGGTGAGGCTGATATTGTTATTGCCGGTGGTCAGGAAAATATGAGTCGTGCGCCACATGTTTTGACTGATAGCCGCACCGGAGCACAGCTTGGCGATAGCCAATTGGTTGATAGCCTGGTGCATGATGGCTTGTGGGATGCATTCAATGATTACCATATTGGTGTCACTGCCGAAAATCTGGCGCGCGAATATGGTATCAGTCGTCAATTACAAGATGCCTACGCACTTAGCTCACAACAGAAAGCGCGGGCGGCCATTGATGCCGGACGATTCAAAGATGAGATCGTCCCGGTCAGAACGCAAAGCAATGGGCAGTTACTGATTGTTGATACCGATGAGCAGCCGCGTACCGATGCCAGTGCCGAAGGGCTGGCTAGTTTAAATCCGTCATTTGATAGTCACGGTTCTGTTACCGCAGGAAATGCCTCATCCATCAATGATGGCGCGGCTGCGGTAATGATGATGAGCGAAGCCAAAGCACATGCGTTGAATTTACCCGTACTGGCACGTATTCGCGCCTTTGCCAGCGTTGGTGTTGATCCTGCGCTGATGGGCATTGCTCCTGTGTATGCGACTCGCCGTTGCCTGGAGCGTGTAGGCTGGCAGTTGGCTGATGTCGATCTTATTGAGGCTAATGAAGCATTTGCCGCGCAGGCGCTTTCTGTTGGCAAGATGCTTGAATGGGATGAACGCCGGGTCAATGTCAATGGCGGCGCGATTGCATTGGGTCATCCGATTGGCGCCTCTGGCTGTCGCATTTTGGTTTCTTTGGTTCATGAAATGGTGAAACGCAACGCTCGTAAAGGATTGGCTACACTCTGTATTGGTGGTGGTCAGGGCGTGGCATTAACTATTGAGCGTGACGATTAGATCTGTATTTCTTCCTTATCCGTTAAACCTCTACCGCCATCAAGCTGCTTTATAATGATGGCTGGCACGTCTATGCATGTCCCATATAGAACCTGACTTTTTCCTTTCCCCTGCTTATTCGTGATCGATACTACACTTTTTACAATCGTCACCTTAAAAATGAAACAATGTTTTATTTTTAATTGAAAAGAGCACATCACGGGCTTATCATCCTTCAATAGAAAAACGAAACGATGTTTCATAATCGTTCTGGTTTCACACTTCAATGATTATCGGAGGTTGATGTGGACGTAAGACAAAGCATCCATAGCGCGCACGCGAAAACACTGGATACCCAAGGGCTGCGCAATGAATTTTTGGTTGAAAAGGTATTCGTCGCGGATGAGTACACCATGGTTTACAGCCACATTGACCGTATTATTGTTGGCGGCATTATGCCGGTAACTAAAACGGTTTCCGTTGGCGGGGAGGTTGGTAAGCAACTGGGCGTAAGCTACTTCCTTGAACGTCGCGAGCTAGGGGTTATCAATATTGGCGGAACCGGTACGATTACCGTCGATGGTCAATGCTACGAAATCGGTCACCGCGACGCCCTCTATGTTGGTAAAGGTGCAAAAGAAGTTGTTTTTGCCAGCATTGATAGTGCCACTCCGGCGAAGTTTTATTACAACTGCGCACCTGCTCACACGACGTATCCCACGAAAAAAGTCACGCCATCTGAAGTGTCTCCGGTTACGCTGGGCGATAATCTCACCAGTAACCGCCGCACGATTAACAAATACTTTGTGCCGGATGTGCTGGAAACCTGCCAGTTGAGTATGGGGCTGACAGAACTGGCACCGGGAAACCTGTGGAATACCATGCCGTGCCACACCCACGAGCGCCGGATGGAAGTTTACTTCTATTTCAACATGGACGATGACGCCTGCGTTTTCCACATGATGGGGCAGCCGCAAGAAACGCGTCACATTGTGATGCATAACGAACAGGCGGTGATTTCCCCAAGCTGGTCTATCCATTCAGGTGTAGGAACCAGGGCTTATACCTTTATCTGGGGCATGGTCGGTGAAAACCAGGTCTTTGATGATATGGACCACGTTGCCATTAAAGATCTGCGCTAGCCGCGGATATAAATTAATAAGGTATTATCATGATTTTAAATGCATTTTCTCTTGAAGGTAAAGTTGCAGTTGTCACCGGTTGTGACACTGGGCTGGGGCAGGGAATGGCGTTGGGTCTGGCGCAAGCGGGCTGTGACATTGTGGGTATCAACATTGTTGAGCCAACTGAGACCATTGAACAGGTCACTGCGCTGGGGCGCCGTTTTTTAAGTCTGACCGCCGATCTGCGTAAGATTGATGGTATTCCAGCACTGCTGGATCGTGCGGTGGCAGAATTTGGGCATATTGATATCCTGGTGAATAACGCCGGATTAATTCGCCGCGAAGATGCTCTCGATTTCAGCGAAAAAGACTGGGACGATGTGATGAATCTGAATATCAAAAGCGTGTTCTTCATGTCCCAGGCGGCGGCGAAGCACTTTATCGCGCAGGGTAATGGCGGCAAGATTATTAATATCGCGTCAATGCTTTCATTCCAGGGCGGGATCCGTGTGCCCTCATATACCGCATCAAAAAGCGGCGTGATGGGTGTGACGCGCCTGATGGCGAACGAATGGGCAAAACACAACATCAACGTTAATGCGATTGCTCCGGGTTATATGGCGACCAACAATACTCAGCAACTGCGGGCTGATGAACAGCGTAGTGCGGAAATTTTGGATCGCATTCCTGCAGGGCGTTGGGGGTTGCCGAGCGATCTGATGGGGCCGGTGGTGTTTCTGGCATCCAGTGCTTCTGACTATGTTAATGGCTACACCATTGCCGTGGATGGCGGCTGGTTAGCACGTTAATTCATCTTGCTTACATTTATGACCCTGTCACATTGGCAGGGTTTTTTATTTCTGATAATCAACATAATCCATATCATGGCTATTAAATAATCCATATTAATTATCAATTGATGAGTTTTGTTAGTTTTAACTGCTTTAAAATTAGTTGCTTAATTATAATGTCATTAATTTTACTTAATTTTAAAAGTGTAATGTCCATCACATAACTGCATGTGGCAGCAATTTAATCCATATTTATGCTATTTCCGACCTGACACCTGAGTTAATTGTTCACGTATTTTTTCACTATGTCTTACTCTGTGCTGGCAGGAAAAAATGGTTACTATCAATACGGAATCTGCTTTAACGCCGCGCCCTCTGCGTGATACGCGGCGTATGAATATGTTTGTTTCGGTAGCTGCTGCGGTCGCGGGATTGTTATTCGGTCTTGATATCGGGGTTATCGCAGGTGCATTACCGTTTATCACCGATCACTTTGTGCTGACCAGTCGTTTGCAGGAATGGGTGGTCAGTAGCATGATGCTTGGCGCAGCAATCGGTGCGCTGTTTAACGGCTGGCTGTCGTTCCGTTTGGGACGTAAATACAGCCTGATGGCTGGTGCTGTGCTGTTCGTATTGGGCTCAATAGGATCAGCGTTTGCCACCAGTGTCGAAATGTTAATCGCGGCCCGTGTGGTTCTGGGGATTGCGGTGGGGATTGCCTCTTACACTGCGCCACTGTATCTCTCTGAAATGGCGAGTGAAAACGTGCGTGGCAAGATGATCAGTATGTACCAGTTAATGGTCACGCTTGGCATCGTTCTGGCGTTTTTATCCGACACGGCATTCAGCTATAGCGGTAACTGGCGTGCGATGTTAGGTGTTCTTGCCTTACCGGCAGTTCTGTTGATTATTCTGGTGGTATTTCTGCCGAATAGCCCGCGCTGGCTGGCGGAAAAGGGGCGTCATATTGAGGCGGAAGAAGTGCTGCGTATGCTGCGCGATACGTCGGAAAAAGCGCGAGAAGAACTCAATGAAATTCGTGAAAGCCTGAAATTAAAACAGGGCGGTTGGGCGCTGTTTAAGATCAACCGTAATGTCCGTCGAGCAGTGTTCCTCGGTATGTTGTTGCAGGCGATGCAGCAGTTTACTGGTATGAACATCATCATGTACTACGCGCCGCGCATCTTCAAAATGGCGGGCTTTACGACCACAGAGCAACAGATGATTGCGACTCTGGTGGTGGGGCTGACATTTATGTTCGCCACCTTTATTGCTGTTTTTACGGTAGATAAAGCGGGGCGTAAACCGGCACTGAAAATTGGTTTTAGCGTGATGGCGCTGGGCACGTTGGTGTTGGGCTATTGCCTGATGCAGTTTGATAACGGTACGGCTTCCAGTGGTTTGTCCTGGCTCTCTGTTGGCATGACGATGATGTGTATTGCCGGTTATGCGATGAGCGCCGCGCCAGTGGTGTGGATCCTGTGCTCCGAAATTCAGCCGCTGAAATGCCGCGATTTTGGTATTACCTGTTCGACCACTACGAACTGGGTGTCGAACATGATTATCGGCGCGACCTTCCTGACTCTGCTCGATAGCATCGGCGCGGCAGGTACGTTCTGGCTCTACACTGCGCTGAACATTGCGTTTGTTGGCATCACCTTCTGGCTTATTCCGGAAACCAAGAATGTCACGCTGGAACATATCGAACGTAGACTGATGGCTGGTGAGAAATTGAGAAATATCGGTGTCTGATTTCACAGGCCGGATGTGCTGTACATCCGGCCTTTTTTTCGCTAATAGAGATCTGGCACCAGGCCGTTGAGGCGTTTGTTTCGTTCCTTAATCAGCTCTGTTGCGGTAACTCACATCAGGAGAGAGGAATGAAAACAATTGGTTTGCTGGGAGGAATGAGCTGGGAATCCACCATTCCTTACTATCGCCTGATAAATGAAGGCATTAAACAGCGACTTGGCGGGCTTCACTCTGCGCAAGTGCTGCTACATAGCGTCGATTTTCATGAAATAGAAGAGTGCCAACGTCGCGGTGAGTGGGACAAAACAGGAGAGATTCTTGCCAGTGCGGCGCTTGGATTACAGCGGGCAGGAGCAGAAGGCATTGTGTTATGTACCAATACGATGCACAAAGTAGCAGATGTCATCGAGTCTCGTTGCTCACTGCCTTTCTTACATATTGCGGATGCCACCGGGCGTGCCATCACCCGTGTTGGAATGACGCGCGTGGCGCTGCTGGGAACGCGCTACACCATGGAACAGGATTTTTATCGTGGACGGCTGGCAGAGCAATTTTCTATCGATTGTCTGGTGCCTGAAGCGGATGAGCGGGCGAAAATTAATCAGATTATTTTTGAAGAGCTGTGTCTGGGGCAATTTACCGAAACGTCACGCGCTTATTATGCGCAAGTCATTACTCGTCTCGCAGAACAGGGGGCGCAGGGCGTCATTTTTGGCTGTACTGAAATTGGTTTACTGGTGCCAGAAGAGCGCAGTGTCCTGCCCGTGTTCGATACCACCGCTCTTCATGCCGAGGATGCCGTCGCTTTTATGCTGTCGTAATTCGCTACAAAATAGCGTTAAGTGAGGCAACCAGATTCGGTAAACCTGCCTGTAAGTGCTCACTAAATGCCTGCACCAGTGCTGATGACGGACGGTGCAGGGGGCGAATCAGGCTAACGGTGAACGGAACTGCAATACTAAATCGCCGCACCACTAAACCGCTTGCCGCATAATCCAGTGCGGTGAGCGGGTTAACCACGGAAACTCCCGCCCCCGCCCGTACCATCGCGCAGACTGACGCGGCGCTATGGGTTTCCACAATCATGCGGCGTTTAACCTGATGTTCATTAAATAGTTGATCCAACAACTGGCGATAGCTATCAGTACGGGAAAGGCTGATGTAATTCTCACCCTGAAAATCTTCCGGCGTTAATACCTCTTTTGCCGCCAGCGAATGCCCCTGTGGTAAAACACAGACTTCATCTAAAGACAGTAATTCAGTACGTTCCGTACCCGCAGGCGTATGCAGCGTCTCGGTGAGGCCTAAATCATGGCGCTGGGCTGAGAGCCACTCTTCAAGTAGCGGCGATTCCTGCGGCACAATGTTTAAGCTGACTTCAGGATAGCGGGCCAGAAACGGTTGCATCAGTGGCGGCAAAAAAGACTGCGAAAAGACCGGCAAGCAGGCAATAGACAGTTCGCCCTGGCGAAATTCGCGCAAACTTTCTGCGGCACTGACAATGCGATCCAGGCCGTACCAGGATCGCTGCACCTCTTCAAACAACCGCAGCCCTTGCACGGTAGGATGTAATCGTCCGCGTACGCGCTCAAACAATTTCATCCCAATTACTTTTTCAAAGCGCGCCAGTTCGCGGCTGACGGTGGGTTGTGAAGTATGTAGCAGTTGTGCTGCTTCAGTCAGGCTTCCGGCGGTCATTACCGCATGAAAAATTTCAATATGACGTAAGTTAACGGCGGCCATCTGCTTAATCTCATTCTCCGGTAATCCATATCATTTTTGCATAGACCTGGCATAAATCGATATTTTTTATTCTTTTTATGATGTGGCGTAATCATAAAAAAGCACTTATTCGGAGTTTGTTATGCCACATTCACTGTTCAGCACCGATACCGATCTCACCGCCGAAAATCTGCTGCGCTTGCCTGCAGAATTTGGCTGCCCGGTTTGGGTCTACGATGCACAAATCATTCGTCGGCAGATTGCGGCTCTGAAGCAGTTTGATGTGGTGCGCTTCGCACAGAAAGCCTGTTCCAATATTCATATTTTGCGCTTAATGCGAGAGCAGGGCGTGAAAGTAGATTCCGTCTCGTTGGGCGAAATCGAGCGCGCGCTGGCGGCGGGTTACAATCCACAAACGCATCCCGATGACATCGTCTTTACCGCTGATGTTATCGACCAGGCGACGCTCGAGCGTGTCAGTGAATTGCAAATTCCGGTGAATGCGGGTTCTGTCGGTATGCTCGACCAACTAGGCCAGGTTTCGCCAGGGCATCGGGTATGGCTGCGCGTTAACCCGGGGTTTGGTCATGGGCATAGCCAAAAAACCAATACCGGCGGCGAAAACAGCAAGCACGGTATCTGGTACACCGATCTTCCCGCCGCACTGGAAGTGATACAGCGGCATCAATTGCAGCTGGTCGGCATTCACATGCACATTGGTTCCGGTGTTGACTATGCACATCTGGAACAGGTGTGTGGTGCGATGGTGCGGCAGGTTATCGACTTTGGTCAGGATTTACAGGCGATTTCTGCTGGCGGTGGGCTTTCTGTGCCTTATCAGCAGGGAGAAGAAGCGGTTGATACCGAACATTATTATGGCCTGTGGAATGCGGCACGTGAGCAGATTGCTCATCATCTGGGTCACCCTGTGAAACTGGAAATTGAACCAGGTCGTTTCCTGGTGGCGCAGTCTGGTGTGTTGATTACCCAGGTGCGAAGCGTCAAACAGATGGGGAGCCGCCACTTTGTGCTGGTTGACGCCGGATTTAACGATCTGATGCGCCCGGCAATGTACGGCAGTTACCATCACATTAGCGCACTGGCGGCTGATGGTCATTCCCTTGAGCACGCACTAATGGTGGAAACCGTTGTCGCCGGGCCGCTATGTGAATCGGGGGATGTTTTTACCCAGCAGGAGGGGGGGAATGTCGAAACCCGTGCTTTGCCGGAAGTGAAGGCGGGGGATTATCTGGTACTGCATGATACTGGCGCATATGGTGCGTCAATGTCATCAAACTACAATAGTCGCCCACTGCTGCCAGAAGTTCTGTTTGATAATGGTCAGGCGCGGTTGATTCGCCGTCGCCAGACCATTGAAGAATTACTGGCGCTTGAGTTGCTTTAATCGCGGCTAGTTGCTGGAGGCGTTATGACTTGCCTCCAGTGACGGTGTTGAAACTGAATGGCGACGTACCAGCGTTGGACTAAAGACGTTGGTAATTTCAGGAAGCGGGTGATTGTTCGCCAGTGCCAAAGCCAGTTCGGCAGCCTGAGTCGCCATCGTTACAATTGGATAGCGTACTGTCGTCAAACGCGGACGAACATAGCGCGATACCAGCACATCATCAAAGCCAATCAATGAAATCTCACCCGGTACATCAATACCATTATCATTGAGTACACCCATCGCGCCCGCCGCCATTGAGTCGTTATAACAGGCCACGGCAGTGAAATTTCGCCCCCTTCCCAGCAGTTCAGTCATTGCCTGTTCGCCGCCGCTTTCATCCGGTTCGCCAAAAGTTACCAGCCGATCATTGGCCGGAATACCGCTTTCGGCAAGGGCATCGTAATAACCCTGCAGACGATCTTCGGCGTCAGAAATAGAGTGGTTAGAGCAGAGATAACCAATGCGAGTATGGCCTTGTTGAATCAAATGACGCGTCGCCAGCGAGGCGCCATAACGATCGTCCAGTGCGATGCAACGATTCTCAAACCCCGGAAGGATCCGGTTGATCAGCACCATGCCGGGCATTTGTTTCATCAATGCTGTCAAATCGGCATCGGGAATCATTTTGGCATGAACGACCAGTGCGGCGCAGCGATGGCGGATCAACTGCTCAATGGCCTGACGTTCTTTTTGCTCGTTGTGGTAACCATTACCAATCAATAAAAAATTACCCGTGTGATAAGCCACCTGTTCAACCGCTTTCACCATTGCGCCGAAAAAAGGATCGGAGACATCACCAACAATCAACCCAACGGTTTCGGTGGCCTGTTGTGCCAGCGCCCGGGCGTTGGCGTTCGGGTGATAGCTAAGAGACTCCATTGCACTATGTACAGCCAGCCGGGAAGCTTCGCTGGCTTTGGGAGAATTATTAATGACGCGGGAAACTGTGGCGACTGAAACGCCTGCCAGTCGGGCTACATCCTTTATGGTCGCCATGAAAATACCTTTGTGGGTAAACGCTTACATTCTGTCAGTGTTACGGAAAACGTCCGTTGGTTCAAGGGGCGTGGTACTTTCAGCGCGGGGATTGTGAGCGAAACGCAAATAAGTAAGACAAAAAAAGAGATTGCAAACCTTTGGTTACACTTTGCGAAACGCTGTTGCGATTGACCGCTGGTGGCGTTTGGCTTCAGATTGATAAAGTGGTGATCCCAGAGGTATTGATAGGTGAAGTCAACTTCGGGTTGATCACATGAATTACACCAACCTGCGCAGATGCGCAGGTTTTTTTTGTCTGTCATCAATCTGTAACAGTAACCGATAATTTACACACCTGGTTGCATTTCCCTTCACTCCTTTGCGTTTTCTCGCTGGCGAACAGTCTGTGTACAGACCACAATCAAGATCCCAGAGGTATTGATTGGTGAGATTATTCGGTACGCTCTTCGTACCCTGTCTCTTGCACCAGCCTGCGCGGATGCGCAGGTTTTTTTTCGCCCCCATTTTACTGTCGCTCGTGTTCTCCTTCTGGTGTAATCTCGCACCATTCGCTTTTACTGAAGATTGAGCAAAGGGAGTTGGAATGCTTTTTAGCTTTTTTCGTAATTTGTGCCGTGTCCTGTACCGTGTTCGCGTGACAGGCGACACCAAGGCACTGAAGGGCGAGCGTGTTCTTATCACGCCCAATCACGTCTCATTTATTGATGGCATATTGCTGGCGCTGTTTTTACCCGTTCGCCCTGTTTTTGCCGTTTACACCTCTATCAGCCAGCAGTGGTATATGCGTTGGCTGAAATCATTTATCGACTTCGTTCCTCTCGACCCGACGCAACCCATGGCAATTAAACATTTGGTACGTCTGGTTGAACAGGGGCGACCGGTGGTTATTTTCCCTGAAGGACGAATTACGACAACCGGCTCGCTGATGAAAATCTACGATGGCGCGGGTTTTGTCGCTGCGAAGTCAGGTGCGACAGTCATTCCAGTGCGTATTGAAGGGGCGGAACTTACGCACTTCAGCCGCCTGAAAGGTCTGGTTAAACGTCGCTTGTTCCCGCAAATTCATCTGCATATTTTGCCACCAACGCAAGTGCAGATGCCGGATGCGCCGCGTGCCCGTGACCGTCGCAAAATCGCTGGCGAAATGCTGCATCAAATTATGATGGAAGCGCGTATGGCTGTGCGCCCGCGTGAAACGCTGTACGAATCCTTTTTGAGTGCAATGTACCGCTTCGGTGCGGGTAAAAAGTGTGTCGAAGATGTCAATTTTACCCCTGATACCTATCGCAAATTACTTACCAAAACGCTGTTTGTTGGTCGCATCCTCGAAAAATACAGTGTTGAAGGAGAGCGCATCGGCTTAATGCTGCCCAATGCGGGCATCAGTGCGGCAGTGATTTTCGGGGCTATCGCTCGTCGTCGTATTCCGGCCATGATGAACTACACCGCCGGGGTAAAAGGGCTGACCAGCGCCATTACGGCGGCTGAAATAAAAACCATCTTCACTTCCCGTCAGTTTCTCGATAAAGGCAAACTCTGGCATCTGCCGGAACAGCTTACTCAGGTGCGTTGGGTTTATCTGGAAGATTTAAAAGCGGACGTCACCACTGCCGACAAAGTGTGGATCTTCGCGCATTTGCTGGTGCCGCGCCTGGCACAGGTAAAACAGCAGCCAGAAGAAGAGGCGCTGATCCTCTTTACCTCCGGTTCTGAAGGCCATCCGAAAGGCGTGGTCCATAGCCATAAAAGTATTCTGGCGAACGTCGAGCAGATTAAAACTATTGCCGACTTCACCACCAATGACCGCTTTATGTCGGCATTGCCACTGTTCCACTCTTTTGGTCTGACTGTTGGCCTGTTTACGCCACTGCTGACGGGGGCGGAAGTGTTCCTTTATCCAAGTCCGCTGCACTACCGCATTGTGCCGGAACTGGTGTACGACCGCAGTTGTACCGTGCTTTTTGGCACCTCGACCTTCCTCGGTCACTACGCGCGCTTTGCCAACCCGTATGACTTCTATCGTCTACGCTATGTGGTGGCAGGTGCGGAGAAATTGCAAGAAAGCACCAAACAGCTTTGGCAGGATAAATTTGGCCTGCGCATTCTTGAAGGTTACGGTGTGACGGAATGTGCGCCGGTGGTGTCCATCAACGTACCGATGGCGGCGAAACCAGGTACGGTAGGGCGTATTTTGCCTGGTATGGATGCTCGACTGCTGGCGGTTCCGGGTATCGAAGACGGTGGTCGCCTGCAACTAAAAGGGCCGAACATTATGAACGGCTACCTGCGCGTGGAGAAACCGGGCGTGCTGGAAGTGCCCACCGCCGAGAATGTTCGCGGCGAGATGGAGCGCGGCTGGTATGACACGGGTGATATCGTGCGTTTCGACGAACAGGGCTTTGTGCAGATTCAGGGGCGCGCGAAACGCTTTGCCAAAATTGCAGGCGAAATGGTGTCGCTGGAAATGGTGGAACAACTGGCCATTGGCGTTTCTCCAGACAAGATGCATGCCACTGCGATTAAGAGCGATGCCAGCAAAGGTGAGGCGCTGGTGCTTTTCACCACGGACAGTGAACTGGCGCGCGATAAACTGCAACAGTATGCCCGCGAGCACGGCGTGCCGGAACTTGCCGTACCGCGCGACATTCGCTATCTGAAACAGATGCCATTACTGGGCAGCGGTAAACCTGACTTTGTCACGTTGAAAAGCTGGGTAGACGAAGCGGAACAACATGATGAGTGAGTCAGTGCACACTAACACTTCGCTGTGGTCGAAGGGGATGAAAGCAGTTATCGTCGCGCAGTTTCTTTCTGCGTTTGGTGATAACGCGCTGCTGTTTGCTACTCTGGCGTTACTGAAAGCGCAGTTCTATCCGGAGTGGAGTCAGCCTGTCCTGCAAATGGTGTTTGTAGGTGCTTACATTCTTTTTGCGCCGTTTGTCGGGCAGGTGGCGGATAGCTTTGCCAAAGGCCGGGTAATGATGTTTGCTAACGGCCTTAAGCTGTTGGGCGCTGCCAGTATCTGCTTTGGCATCAATCCCTTTCTCGGCTATACGCTGGTGGGAATTGGTGCGGCAGCGTATTCACCGGCGAAATACGGGATTCTTGGTGAATTAACCACGGGTAGTAAGTTAGTGAAAGCTAACGGTTTAATGGAAGCATCCACCATTGCGGCGATTTTGCTCGGTTCCGTAGCCGGTGGTGTACTGGCAGACTGGCATATTCTGGTTGCCCTGGCGGCATGTGCGCTGGCCTACGGCGGGGCGGTCGTCGCCAATATCTATATTCCAAAACTGGCGGCGGCGCGTCCGGGGCAGTCGTGGAATCTCATCAACATGACCCGCAGTTTCCTGAATGCCTGCACCTCGCTATGGCGCAATGGTGAAACGCGTTTTTCGCTGGTAGGCACCAGTTTGTTCTGGGGAGCGGGCGTCACGCTGCGTTTCCTGCTGGTGCTATGGGTGCCGGTGGCGCTGGGCATTACCGATAACGCTACGCCGACCTATCTCAACGCCATGGTGGCGATTGGCATCGTGGTTGGCGCAGGTGCGGCAGCGAAGCTGGTCACGCTGGAAACCGTTTCACGCTGTATGCCTGCCGGGATTTTAATTGGCGTGGTAGTGCTGATTTTCTCCCTGCAACACGATCTACTTCCTGCCTATGCCTTGCTGATGTTGATTGGCGTACTTGGCGGCTTTTTTGTCGTTCCGCTCAATGCGTTGTTACAGGAGCGGGGTAAAAAAAGCGTCGGGGCGGGGAATGCGATTGCAGTACAGAACCTGGGCGAAAACAGTGCCATGTTGCTGATGTTGGGGATTTATTCACTGGCGGTCATGGTAGGCATCCCGGTCGTGCCCATTGGCATTGGCTTCGGTACGCTGTTTGCGCTGGCAATAACGGCGCTGTGGGTCTGGCAACGCCGTCATTAATATTTAACGCCGGTTTTAACCGGCGTTAATCCTTAAGGTGCCGGATAAGTATAAACCTGATGCACCGCTTCAATTTCAGCCAATACGTCTTCGCTTAACTCCAGATGCAAACTTTCGATGTTGGTTTTCAACTGTTCCATCGTCGTTGCGCCCAGCAGCGTGCTGGCAACAAACGGTTGGCGGCGTACAAAAGCGAGCGCCATCTGAGCAGGATCCAGGCCATGACGTCTGGCAATATCAACATACGCCGCGACGGCTTTTTGCGTTTGCTCACCACTATAACGGGTGAACCGACTAAAGAGCGTATTACGCGCACCAGCCGGTTTTGCACCATTGAGATATTTACCGGTCAGCGTGCCGAAACCCAGGCACGAATAGGCCAGCAACTCGACGCCTTCATACTGGCTGACTTCCGCCAGACCCACTTCAAAGCTGCGGTTTAACAGACTATAGGGGTTCTGAATAGTGACGATGCGCGGCAGATCGTGTTTGTCCGCCAGATGTAGATAACGCATTACGCCAAATGCGGTTTCATTCGACACGCCGATATAACGAATTTTCCCTGCGCGTTGGTATTCTGCCAGTGCATCCAGCGTATCCAGCAGCGAAACCGCAGGCGCGGAATCCGTCCAACTATAACCGAGTTTGCCGAAGCAGTTGGTCGGGCGCTGCGGCCAGTGTACCTGATAAAGATCGAGGTAATCAGTCTGTAGGCGCTTGAGGCTGTCATGCAGAGCTTCGCGGATATTCTTCCTGTCCAGCGCCTGATCCGGGCGAATTCCCTTGTCATTATTGCGCGACGGTCCGCTCACTTTGGAGGCGATAATTAACTTTTCGCGGTTGCCATGTTTTGCCAGCCAGTTACCGACATAGGTTTCAGTCAATCCCTGCGTTTCGGGGCGCGGCGGTACAGGGTACATCTCGGCAACGTCAATAAGATTAATGCCCTGAGCGACGGCATAGTCGAGTTGTGCGTGGGCGTCGGCTTCGCTGTTCTGTTCACCAAACGTCATCGTGCCAAGCCCCAGCGTGCTGACTTCCAGCGAGCTGTGGGGTATACGGTGATATTGCATAGCCGTTTCCTTTTTATAATCACGACATAAGGAATATAAAAATGGCAGAGGGAAGGGAAAAGGGAAAGCGAAAAATCTTAAGGTCAGCCGGATGCTGACCTTATTTTTTAACGTTCAATAATTTGCGAGACATCATCGCGGTTAATTTGCATCGCGTTACCTTGTTGATCGTGATAACTCACAAGCCCGGTATCATCGTCAATTTCCGGTTTTCCATCAGTCAGGATCATTCGACCATCTTTAGTGGCCATCACATAATCACTACTACAACCGGAAACAGCAAATGCCAGTCCGACTGCGGAAATTAATACTGCCCATTTTTTCATCCGGTTATCCTCATTAAGCCCATCAATGATAATAGTCTGTTTATAATCTGACGTTATACATCTTGAAAGCAGGAAAGTCTTAAACTGTGAGAATAAAGGGAAGACGTTCGCTCTCCCACTGGAGAGCGAACGGAATATCAGAGCGGATTCTTTTTATTGCGAATCAGGTTGAGGCTTTCTACTGCAATGGAGAAGAACATTGCGAAGTAGATGTAACCTTTCGGTACGTGGATATCGAAACTTTCCAGTATCAGGGTAAAGCCCACCAGAATCAGGAAAGAGAGCGCCAGCATTTTTACCGAAGGGTGGCGTTCAACAAAATCACCAATCGAACGCGCGGCGAACATCATCACACCTACTGCAATGACGACGGCCGCCATCATAATAAACAGATGATCCGACAGACCCACGGCGGTAATCACTGAATCGAGGCTGAAAATAATATCCAGCAGCATAATCTGTACGATAGCACCGAGGAATGATGAAACGCGTGTTTTCAGCCCTTCTTCTTCACCTTCGATAGATTCGTGGATCTCCTTACTGGCTTTCCAGATAAGGAACAGACCACCCAGCAGCAGAATCAAATCACGAGCGGAAATTTCCTGACTGAAAATTGTAAAAAGCGGATTCGTCAGGCGCGTAACCCAGGCAATCGACGCCAGCAGCGCCAGACGCATAACCATGGCTCCAGCCAGTCCCAGACGCCGCGCGTGACCACGCTGTGCGGTGGGCAACTTTGCGACCACCAGAGAAAGGAAAATAATATTATCGATCCCAAGAACGATCTCCAGCAGCGTCAGCGTACCGAGCGCAAGCCAGGCGTTAGGATCGGTTATCCATGCAAATAACATCTAAAAAGCCCTGCCAAAAAAATGAAGCGGTAATTATATGCCCGGAATGCAGCAGGTCAAAGCGATGGCTACTGGATCAAAAAATGACGGGCCAGCAGTGCGCTGGTGAACTTCTTCTTCAGATAAAATCCGCGCGGCAATGTCAGAATTCGTTCGCCCCGGGCGCCAATGGCTTCGGTGAGAGCTTTCGCATTCGCCGCTTTCGGTCGTATTTGCAAATATTCCCCGTGACGAGCGGTGATTCGCTCAACCTGACCGAGGACAATCATATCCATCAATTCTTCCCAGTCTTCGCGTAGCTGTCGGTCTTCCTCTTCGTTCGGACTCCACAACAACGGTGCTCCTACGCGACGCTGCGCCAGCGGGATGCTGCGCTCGCCTTCAACCGGTATCCATAACACCCGTTTAAGTTTGTGGCGGACGTGACTGGTTTCCCAGGTCACACCGCTATTGCCGGTTAATGGTGCAACACAAACGAATGTCGTTTCCAGCGGACGACCAAGACTATCCACAGGGATAGTTTTGAGTTCCACGCCTAATGCGGCAAAATCTTGTTCAGGTTTGCTCCCTGCGCTGGCGCCAAGCCAGATCTCCAGTAACACACCGATCCAACCTTTATCGCGTTTTAAATTCTCCGGCGCAACCAACCCGGCAAGTGCTGCCAGTTCACCCAGGGTATAGCCAGAAAGTTGCTGTGCTTGTGCTAATAACTGCGCTTCAGTTTCGGGAGGAGAGGACAATGGGCGAGGTTGAGACATGGTATTACACCTTGGTTAAAAAATAAGCAGCTATTTTGTACCGAATATTCAGAGTGTAACTTTTTCCACAAGCGTTATTCAATTCTATGATTTATCTTGTTTTTTAATCCACAGATGACGGTGTTGCGCAACGTCCTGGTGGGTTTTCCAATTCTGGTCACTGAAAATAAACAGGATCTTACACCATGTTATCCACAGAAAGCTGGGATAACTGTGAAAAACCCTCACTACTGTTTCCATTTACAGCCTTGACGTGCGACGAAACTCTAATTTTTAGTGGTGCGGTGCTTAACTTAGTGGCACATTCTGTGGATAAATACGACGTTGGTTGATCTTTCACCAATGCGAAAATGAGTGGTGTGACATGGGTCACGAATTTCTCTGTTTTATCAATATTTATGTGTTTAATATATTGATTAATAACGAATATTTTAAATTGTATTTTAGCGACTGATTCAGAATGCTCTGGGTTTTCCCGTGGTAATTCCGTAGTTCTTCACAACTCTATCCACAGAAAAGGTGAATAAAAACGGCTATCCACCCCGTCCTCTGTTTATAACTCTGCACTTAACTGTGAGTTATTCAATTGTTATTAGTGTGTAATGCCCTGCAGAGAGTGGTTTACCGTCTTCCTGGAGTATGAAACAATCATTCGTATATAAAGCTTTATTTTGAGGTAGTCCGGTGATTGATGACGATGGCTACCGCCCAAACGTAGGTATCGTGATTTGTAATCGTCAGGGGCAAGTGATGTGGGCCCGGCGATTTGGTCAGCACTCCTGGCAATTTCCGCAAGGCGGAATTAATCCCGGAGAATCCGCAGAACAGGCGATGTACCGTGAATTGTTTGAAGAAGTAGGATTAAGCCGTAAAGACGTTCGAATCCTTGCTTCAACGCGTAACTGGTTGCGCTACAAATTACCGAAACGTTTGGTGCGTTGGGACACGAAGCCGGTTTGTATCGGCCAAAAACAAAAATGGTTTCTCTTGCAGCTGGTGAGCGGCGATGCGGAAATCAATATGCAAACCAGCAGTACACCAGAGTTTGACGGCTGGCGATGGGTAAGTTACTGGTATCCGGTCAGACAGGTGGTGTCATTTAAACGTGATGTCTACCGTAGGGTAATGAAAGAGTTCGCAAGTGTTGTGATGGCGCTGCAAGAAAATACGCCTAAACCACAAAACGTATCTGCTTATCGACGTAAAAGAGGTTAAGTCACGCCCATTATGCTCACTCGCCTGCGCGAAATAGTCGAAAAGGTAGCCAGCGCACCACACCTGAATGAGGCGTTAAATATTCTGGTTACCGACATCTGTCTTGCGATGGATACCGAGGTCTGTTCGGTCTACCTGGCCGATCACGACCGACGTTGTTACTACCTGATGGCGACCCGAGGATTAAAAAAGCCACGTGGTCGCACCGTAACGCTCGCGTTTGATGAAGGGATCGTCGGCCTGGTTGGCAGGCTGGCGGAACCGATAAACCTTGCGGATGCGCAAAAACACCCCAGCTTCAAATATATCCCCTCCGTAAAAGAAGAACGTTTCCGCGCGTTTTTAGGCGTGCCAATTATTCAACGTCGCCAGTTACTTGGTGTACTGGTGGTACAGCAACGAGAGTTGCGGCAGTACAACGAAAGTGAAGAATCTTTCCTGGTGACGCTTGCCACCCAGATGGCAGCTATTCTTTCTCAGTCGCAGTTGACTGCCTTGTTTGGGCAATATCGCCAGACGCGAATCCGCGCATTACCGGCAGCGCCCGGCGTGGCGATTGCTGAAGGCTGGCAGGATGCCACGTTACCTTTAATGGAACAGGTATATCAGGCATCAACGCTGGATCCGGCTCTGGAACGCGAGCGACTGACCGGGGCGCTGGAAGAAGCGGCTAACGAGTTTCGTCGCTACAGCAAACGCTTTGCTGCCGGTGCACAAAAAGAAACAGCGGCTATTTTCGATCTTTACTCACACCTGCTTTCTGACACGCGTCTGCGTCGCGAATTATTTGACGAGGTGGATAAAGGCTCAGTTGCAGAGTGGGCGGTGAAAACGGTCATTGAAAAATTCGCCGAACAGTTTGCTGCGCTAAGTGATAGCTATCTCAAAGAGCGAGCCGGTGATTTACGTGCGCTGGGCCAGCGATTGTTGTTTCACCTTGATGATGCCAACCAGGGGGCGAACGCCTGGCCGGAACGTTTCATTCTGGTGGCAGATGAACTGTCAGCGACAACCCTTGCAGAGCTGCCTCAGGATCGCTTAGTCGGCGTTGTCGTGCGCGATGGCGCAGCCAACTCCCATGCTGCGATTATGGTACGTGCGCTGGGGATCCCTACCGTGATGGGCGCGGACATTCAGCCTTCGGTGCTGCATCGTCGCACACTGATCGTTGATGGTTATCGCGGTGAATTGCTGGTCGACCCGGAGCCGGTACTGCTGCAAGAATATCAGCGGCTGATTAGCGAAGAGATTGAGCTTAGCCGTCTGGCAGAAGATGACGTCAATTTACCTGCGCAGTTAAAAAGCGGCGAGCGCATAAAAGTTATGCTCAATGCGGGATTAAGCCCGGAACATGAAGAAAAACTGGGCAGTCGCATTGATGGTATCGGTCTTTATCGCACCGAAATCCCTTTCATGCTGCAAAGTGGTTTCCCGTCGGAAGAAGAACAGGTGGCGCAGTATCAGGGGATGCTGCAAATGTTCAATGATAAACCTGTCACCCTGCGTACGCTGGATGTCGGTGCTGACAAACAATTGCCCTACATGCCGATCAGCGAAGAGAATCCATGCCTGGGGTGGCGTGGGATTCGCATTACGCTCGATCAGCCGGAGATCTTTTTGATCCAGGTGCGGGCGATGTTGCGCGCCAATGCTGCAACGGGCAACCTGCACATTCTGTTGCCAATGGTCACAAGCCTGGATGAAGTTGACGAAGCACGCCGCCTGATTGAACGTGCCGGACGTGAAGTCGAGGAGATGATCGGTTACGCAATTCCCAAACCACGCATCGGTATCATGCTGGAAGTACCTTCAATGGTATTTATGCTGCCGCATCTGGCAAACCGGATCGATTTTATCTCTGTTGGCACCAACGACCTGACTCAATACATCCTGGCCGTTGATCGCAACAACACCAGAGTAGCGAACATTTATGACAGTCTTCATCCTGGAATGTTACGTGCTCTGGCGATGATCGCCCGTGAGGCGGAAACGCAGGGAATCGATCTGCGTTTATGCGGTGAAATGGCGGGCGATCCCATGTGCGTGGCAATCCTCATTGGGCTGGGGTATCGCCATCTGTCTATGAACGGACGTTCTGTCGCGCGCGTAAAATACCTGCTGCGGCGCATTGATTTTGCCGAAGCAGAAAATCTTGCGCAGCGCAGTCTGGAAGCGCAACTGGCGACCGAAGTTCGTCATCAGGTAGCGGCATTTATGGAGCGTCGCGGTATGGGCGGGCTGATTCGCGGGGGGTTATAGCGCGGATCATATACATATCTTTTAACGGTATCCGGCAACCAGCCAGGTTCCCTTGTGCTATTATTCGCACCTTTGGAGCGCCTGAAACCTGCGGCGCGCATTTCAATCGCTGTTCTCTTTCAGCGAAATAACAAGAACTTGTGGTGACAGATGACCAGTAGCTATCTGCATTTTCCGGAATTTGATCCGGTCATTTTCTCAATAGGACCCGTGGCGCTTCACTGGTACGGCCTGATGTATCTGGTGGGTTTCATTTTTGCAATGTGGCTGGCTGGGCGTCGGGCTAGCCGTCCAGGCAGCGGCTGGACCAAAAATGAAGTTGAAAACTTACTCTATGCGGGCTTCCTCGGCGTCTTCCTTGGCGGACGTATTGGTTATGTTCTGTTCTACAACTTCCCGCAGTTTATGGCCGATCCGCTGTATCTGTTCCGTGTCTGGGACGGCGGCATGTCCTTCCACGGCGGTCTGATTGGCGTCATTGTGGTGATGATTATCTTCGCCCGCCGCACCAAACGTTCCTTCTTCCAGGTCTCTGATTTTATCGCACCGCTCATTCCATTTGGCCTTGGAGCCGGGCGTCTGGGCAACTTTATTAACGGTGAATTATGGGGGCGCGTTGACCCGAACTTCCCGTTTGCCATGCTGTTCCCTGGCTCCCGTACCGAAGACATTCTGTTGCTGCAAAACAACCCACAGTGGCAATCCATTTTCGACACCTACGGCGTACTACCGCGCCACCCGTCGCAACTTTACGAGATGCTGCTGGAAGGTGTGGTGCTGTTTATTATCCTCAACCTGTATATCCGTAAACCGCGCCCGATGGGGGCTGTCTCAGGCTTGTTCCTGATTGGCTATGGCGCGTTTCGCATCATTGTTGAGTTTTTCCGCCAGCCCGATGCGCAGTTCACCGGTGCATGGGTGCAGTACATCAGCATGGGGCAAATTCTTTCCATCCCGATGATTGTCGCGGGTGTTTTCATGATGGTCTGGGCATATCGTCGCAGCCCACAGCAACACGTTTCCTGAGGAACCATGAAACAGTATTTAGAACTGATGCAAAAAGTGCTCGACGAAGGCACACAGAAAAACGACCGTACCGGAACCGGAACGCTTTCCATTTTTGGTCATCAGATGCGTTTTAACCTGCAGGATGGATTCCCGTTAGTGACAACCAAACGTTGCCACCTGCGTTCCATTATCCATGAACTGCTGTGGTTCCTGCAGGGCGACACTAACATTGCTTACCTGCACGAAAACAATGTCACCATTTGGGACGAGTGGGCCGATGAAAACGGCGATCTCGGTCCGGTTTATGGTAAACAGTGGCGCGCCTGGCCAACGCCAGATGGTCGTCATATTGACCAGATCACTACGGTACTGAACCAGCTGAAAAACGATCCGGATTCCCGCCGTATTATTGTTTCGGCGTGGAACGTAGGCGAACTGGATAAAATGGCGCTGGCGCCGTGCCATGCGTTCTTCCAGTTCTATGTGGCAGACGGCAAACTCTCTTGCCAGCTTTATCAGCGTTCCTGTGACGTTTTCCTCGGCCTGCCGTTTAACATTGCCAGCTACGCGTTACTGGTGCATATGATGGCGCAGCAGTGCGATCTGGAAGTGGGTGATTTTGTCTGGACCGGTGGCGATACGCACCTGTACAGCAATCATATGGATCAAACCCATTTGCAATTAAGTCGTGAACCGCGTCCGCTGCCGAAGCTGATTATCAAACGTAAACCTGAATCCATCTTCGACTACCGTTTCGAAGACTTTGAGATTGAAGGCTACGATCCGCATCCGGGCATTAAAGCGCCGGTTGCTATCTAAATTACGCAACATCCTGCCAGAGCCGACGCCAGTGTGCGTCGGTTTTTTTTATCCTTCGCTAAATTCTTCGAGACGCCTTCCCGAAATTTTGCAACGCCCTGCAACAGCGTAAATAGTCCGGAAGACGCGCCGAAGAATGAGAAACTGACCCTCGTCTTTTTTTCTCCTCGTCGCATACTGCCGGCATGAAAACACAACGTGGTTATACGCTGATTGAAACGCTGGTTGCGATGCTGATTTTGGTCATGCTAAGCGCAAGTGGACTTTATGGCTGGCAATACTGGCAGCAGTCGCAACGGCTATGGCAAACCGCCAGCCAGGCGCGGGACTATTTGCTCTATTTACGTGAGGATGCCAACTGGCATAACCGCGACCACAGTATCAGCGTCATCAGGGAGGGGAAGTTATGGTGTCTTGTGAGTTCTGCCGCAGGGGCGAATGCCTGTCATGGCAGTTCACCGCTGCTCTTCGTGCCACGCTGGCCCGACGTAGAAATGAGCGACCTGACGCCTTCGCTCACTTTATTTGGCATGCGCAATACCGCATGGGCAGGGCATATTCGCTTCAAAAACTCAACGGGCGAGTGGTGGCTGGTGGTTTCGCCGTGGGGAAGGCTCCGGCTTTGCCAGCAAGGAGAAACAGAAGGATGTCTGTAAAAGAGCAAGGATTTTCTCTGCTGGAAGTTTTGATTGCTATGGCGATCAGTAGCGTACTGTTGCTGGGGGCTGCACGATTTCTGCCTGCATTACAGCGTGAAAGTTTGACGAGCGCCCGTAAGCTGGCGCTGGAAGATGAAATCTGGCTGCGGATATTTACAGTCGCGAAGCATCTCCAGAGAGCGGGTTATTGTCATGGTAGCTGCACTGGCAAGGGGCTGGTCATTGTCGGGCAGGGTGACTGCATCATTGTTCAGTGGGATGCGAACAGTAACGGTATCTGGGAGAGCGAACCGGTAAAAGAGTCCGACCAGATTGGATTTCGTCTGAAGGAGCATGTGCTGGAAACGCTACGTGGTGCGACATCTTGTGAAGGTAAGGGCTGGGATAAAGTCACTAATCCGGATGCCATCATTATCGACACTTTTCAGGTCGTGCGTCAGGATGTCAGCGGTTTCTCGCCGGTGTTGACGGTTAATATGCGGGGCGCCAGTAAGGCTGAACCACAAACCGTGGTGGATGCCAGCTATAGCGTAACAGGATTCAACCTGTGAATAGTGAACGGGGAGTTTCATCGCTGGCACTGGTTCTGATGTTGCTGGTTTTGGGCAGCTTGCTGCTACAGGGAATGAGCCAACAGGATCGCAGTTTTGCCTCTCGGGTGACTATGGAAAGCCAGTCATTGCGTCGCCAGGCTATCGTACAGTCGGCGCTGGAATGGGGCAGAATGCACTCCTGGCAGACGCAGCCCGCAGTTCAGTGCTCACAGTACGCTGCAACCGGTGCCCGGGTTTGTCTGCGTTTACTGGCAGATAATGAAATCTTGCTGATTGCCGGTTATGAAGGCGTTTTGTTGTGGCGAACAGGCGAAGTCATCGATGGAAACATTGTTTTTTCGCCACGCGGCTGGAGTGATTTCTGCCCGCAGAAAGAGGGAGCGTTATGTCAGCTTCCCTGAAGAATCAACAAGGCTTTAGCCTGCCGGAAGTGATGTTGGCGATGGTGCTGATGGTAATGATTGTCACTGCATTATCGGGGTATCAGAGAACATTAATAAACAGTTTTGCCAGCAGAAACCAGTATCTGCAACTCTGGCGGCATGGCTGGCAGCAAACGCAACTGCGCGCGATTTCGCCACCTGCCAACTGGCAGGTTAACCGAATGCAGACATCGCAGGCGGGATGTGTCAGCATCAGCGTTACGTTAGTTTCACCCGAGGGCAGAGAAGGCGAGATGACCCGCCTGCATTGCCCGAATCGTCAGTAGTCAGGAGCCGCTATGTTAAGGGTCTACCATTCCAATCGTCTGGACGTGCTGGAAGCGTTGATGGAGTTTATCGTCGAACGCGAACGGCTGGACGATCCTTTCGAACCAGAAATGATTCTGGTGCAAAGTACCGGTATGGCGCAGTGGCTGCAAATGACGCTGTCGCAGAAGTTCGGCATTGCGGCAAACATTGATTTCCCGCTGCCGGCGAGCTTTATCTGGGATATGTTCGTCCGCGTATTGCCGGAGATCCCCAAAGAGAGCGCCTTCAACAAACAGAGCATGAGCTGGAAACTGATGACTCTGCTGCCGCAACTGCTGGATCGCGAAGATTTTACCCTGTTGCGTCATTACCTGACTGACGATAGCGACAAGCGCAAGCTGTTTCAGCTTTCCTCAAAAGCGGCGGATCTGTTTGACCAGTATCTGGTCTATCGCCCGGACTGGCTGGCACAGTGGGAAGCGGGGCGCCTGGTTGAAGGGCTGGGAGAAGCGCAGGCCTGGCAAGCTCCTTTGTGGAAGGCGCTGGTGGAATATACCCATGAACTGGGGCAACCGCGCTGGCACCGTGCCAATCTCTATCAACGCTTTATCGAAACGCTGGAGTCCGCGACGACCTGCCCGCCGGGGTTACCTTCGCGTGTCTTTATATGCGGTATTTCCGCGTTACCGCCTGTTTATCTACAGGCGCTACAGGCGCTGGGTAAACATATTGAAATCCATCTTCTGTTTACCAACCCTTGCCGTTATTACTGGGGTGATATTAAAGATCCGGCTTATCTGGCAAAGCTTCTGGCTCGCCAGCGGCGACACAGTTTTGAAGATCGCGAATTGCCGCTATTCCGCGATAGCGAAAACGCCGGACAGTTGTTTAACAACGACGGCGAACAGGATGTTGGTAACCCGCTACTGGCCTCGTGGGGCAAACTGGGGCGCGACTACATCTATCTGCTTGCCGATCTCCAGAGCAGTCAGGAGCTGGACGCATTCGTTGATGTTACGCCAGACAGCCTGTTGCATAACATCCAGTCCGACATTCTCGAACTGGAAAATCGTGCCGTTGCGGGCGTGAATCTGGCAGAGTTTTCCCGTAGCGATAACAAACGTCTGCTTGATCCACAAGATAACAGCGTCACCTTCCACGTATGCCACAGCCCGCAGCGCGAAGTGGAAGTTTTGCACGATCGCCTGCTGGCGATGCTGGAAGAAGATCCGACACTTACTCCACGCGACATCATCGTGATGGTGGCCGACATCGATAGCTACAGTCCGTTTATTCAGGCTGTATTTGGTAGCGCACCTGCGGATCGTTACCTGCCTTATGCCATTTCCGACCGTCGGGCGCGTCAGTCGCATCCGGTGCTGGAAGCGTTTATCAGCCTGTTATCACTGCCAGACAGCCGCTTTGTGTCAGAGGACGTGCTGGCGCTGCTGGACGTGCCGGTACTGGCGGCGCGGTTTGATATCACCGAAGAAGGGCTACGTTATTTACGTCTGTGGGTTAATGAATCCGGCATTCGCTGGGGGATTGATGACGACAACGTTCGCGAGCTGGAACTCCCCGCCACCGGGCAACACACCTGGCGATTTGGCCTGACGCGCATGTTGCTGGGCTATGCAATGGAGAGCGCGCAGGGCGAGTGGCAATCGGTTCTACCTTATGATGAATCGAGCGGCTTAATTGCAGAACTGGTAGGGCATCTGGCGTCACTGCTAATGCAACTGAATATCTGGCGTCGAGGGTTAGCGCAGGAGCGCCCGCTTGAGGAGTGGCTGCCGGTTTGTCGTGATATGCTCAACGCCTTCTTCCTGCCGGATGCGGAAACCGAAGCGGCGATGACGCTTATTGAGCAGCAGTGGCAGGCGATTATCGCCGAAGGTTTAGGTGCGCAGTATGGCGACGCGGTGCCGCTGTCACTGTTACGTGATGAACTGGCACAACGCCTCGATCAAGAACGTATCAGCCAGCGTTTTCTTGCGGGTCCGGTTAACATTTGTACGCTGATGCCAATGCGTTCAATCCCGTTCAAAGTGGTTTGCCTGCTGGGGATGAACGATGGCGTTTACCCACGCCAGCTTGCACCATTGGGCTTTGATTTAATGAGCCAGAAACCGAAGCGTGGCGACCGTAGCCGTCGCGATGACGACCGCTATCTGTTCCTGGAAGCGTTAATTTCCGCGCAGCAAAAACTCTATATCAGCTATATCGGGCGTTCCATCCAGGATAACAGTGAACGTTTCCCGTCGGTGCTGGTGCAGGAACTGATCGACTACATCGGACAAAGTCATTATCTGCCGGGTGATGAAGAGCTTAACTGTGATGAAAGCGAGGCAAGAGTAAAAGAGCATCTTACGTGCCTCCATACCCGGATGCCGTTTGATCCGCAAAACTACCAGCCTGGCGAGTTACAAAGCTATGCGCGTGAGTGGCTACCGGCAGCCAGCCAGGCAGGCAAGGCGCATTCTGAATTTGTCCAGCCTTTACCGTTTACCTTGCCAGAAACCGTGCCGCTGGAAACGCTACAACGATTCTGGGCGCATCCGGTGCGAGCGTTTTTCCAGATGCGTTTACAGGTGCATTTTCGTACCGAAGACAGCGAAATTCCCGATACCGAGCCATTTATTCTCGAAGGGCTTAGCCGTTATCAAATCAATCAGCAGTTATTAAATGCGTTGGTGGATCAGGATGATGCAGAACGTTTGTTCCGCCGCTTCCGGGCGGCAGGGGATTTACCGTACGGTGCTTTTGGTGAAATTTTCTGGGAAACGCAGTGTCAGGAGATGCAGCAGCTTGCCGACAGAGTCATTGCCTGTCGCCAGCCGGGGCAGAGTATGGAAATCGATCTCGCGTGCAACGGTGTGCAGATTACTGGGTGGTTGCCGCAGGTTCAGCCGGATGGCCTGCTGCGCTGGCGTCCCTCTTTGCTCAGTGTGGCACAGGGAATGCAACTTTGGTTAGAACACCTTGTCTACTGTGCCAGTGGTGGTAACGGTGAAAGCCGCCTTTTTCTACGCAAAGACGGCGAGTGGCGTTTCCCGCCGCTTGCAGCCGAACAGGCTTTACATTACCTCTCACAACTGATTGAGGGGTATCGTGAAGGAATGTCCGCGCCGTTGCTGGTGTTACCTGAAAGTGGCGGCGCATGGCTAAAAACCTGTTATGACGCGGCAAACGATGCCATGCTGGATGACGATTCCACGTTGCAAAAAGCTCGAACGAAATTCCTTCAGGCTTACGAGGGCAACATGATGGTGCGTGGTGAAGGTGATGATATCTGGTATCAACGGCTCTGGCGGCAATTAACGCCAGAGACAATGGAAGCCATCGTTGATCAGTCGCAACGTTTCTTGTTACCGCTATTTCGTTTTAATCAATCATGAGTTCTGTATAAAAATTGCGCAATCCATCTGCTTACTTTATGATGCGCACCAGTCACGGACTGATGGTTATATAGACACAGGCTGACTCGTTCAGCACAAGATTATATTCTGCCGGATGATTTTCTTTAAGTTATTGAATCTGGTTGAAAAATAAAGTTGATAATGAGGTTCGTGAATGCCCCGCAGCACCTGGTTCAAAGCATTACTGTTGTTTGTTGCCCTTTGGGCACCCTTAAGTCAGGCAGAAACGGGATGGCAGCCGATTCAGGAAACCATCCGTAAAAGTGATAAAGATAACCGCCAGTATCAGGCTATACGTCTGGATAACGGTATGGTGGTCTTGCTGGTTTCTGATCCGCAGGCGGTTAAATCGCTTTCGGCGCTGGTAGTGCCCGTTGGGTCGCTGGAAGATCCTGAAGCGTATCAGGGGCTGGCACATTACCTTGAACATATGAGTCTGATGGGTTCGAAAAAGTACCCTCAAGCAGATAGCCTCGCTGAATATCTCAAAATGCACGGCGGCAGTCACAATGCCAGCACGGCACCATATCGCACCGCTTTCTATCTGGAAGTTGAGAACGATGCCTTGCCCGGTGCGGTAGATCGCCTGGCTGATGCTATTGCAGAACCCTTGCTCGACAAGAAATATGCCGAACGTGAACGTAATGCAGTGAACGCTGAATTAACCATGGCGCGCACGCGTGACGGGATGCGCATGGCGCAGGTCAGCGCAGAAACCATTAACCCGGCGCACCCAGGTTCAAAGTTTTCTGGCGGTAACCTGGAAACCTTAAGCGACAAACCCGGTAATCCTGTGCAGCAGGCGCTGAAAGATTTCCATGAGAAATATTACTCTGCCAATCTGATGAAGGCGGTTATCTACAGCAACAAGCCATTGCCGGAACTGGCAAAAATGGCGGCGGACACCTTCGGTCGCGTGCCTAACAAAGAGAGCCAGAAACCGGAAATCACCGTGCCGGTAGTCACCGACGCGCAAAAGGGCATTATCATTCATTACGTCCCGGCGCTGCCGCGTAAAGTGCTGCGCGTCGAGTTTCGCATCGATAACAACTCGGAGAAGTTCCGTAGTAAAACGGATGAGTTGATTACCTATCTGATTGGTAATCGCAGCCCAGGTACACTTTCTGACTGGCTGCAAAAGCAGGGATTAGTTGAGGGCATTAGCGCCAACTCCGATCCTATCGTCAACGGTAACAGCGGCGTATTAGCGATTTCTGCGTCCTTAACCGATAAAGGTCTGGCGAATCGCGATCAGGTTGTGGCGGCCATTTTCAGCTACCTCAATCTGTTACGCGAAAAAGGGATTGATAAACAGTATTTCGATGAGCTGGCGAATGTGCTGGATATCGACTTCCGTTATCCGTCAATCACCCGTGATATGGATTACGTCGAATGGCTGGCGGATACCATGATTCGCGTTCCCGTTGAGCATACGCTGGATGCAGTCAATATTGCCGATCGGTACGATGCTAAAGCAGTAAAAGAACGTCTGGCGATGATGACGCCGCAGAACGCGCGTATCTGGTATATCAGCCCGAAAGAGCCGCACAATAAAACGGCTTACTTTGTCGATGCGCCGTATCAGGTCGATAAAATCAGCGCACAAACCTTCGCTGACTGGCAGAAAAAAGCCGCCGACATTGCACTCTCCTTGCCGGAGCTTAACCCCTATATTCCTGACGATTTCTCGCTGATTAAGTCAGAGAAGAAATACGACCATCCAGAGCTGATTGTTGATGAGTCGAATCTGCGTGTGGTGTATGCGCCGAGTCGCTATTTTACCAGCGAACCCAAAGCAGATGTCAGCCTGATTTTGCGTAACCCGAAAGCCATGGACAGCGCCCGTAATCAGGTAATGTTTGCGCTCAATGATTATCTCGCAGGGCTGGCGCTTGATCAGTTAAGCAACCAGGCGTCGGTTGGTGGCATTAGTTTTTCTACTAACGCTAACAACGGTCTTATGGTTAATGCTAATGGTTACACCCAGCGTCTGCCGCAGCTTTTCCAGGCTCTGCTCGATGGGTACTTTAGCTATACCGCTACGAAAGATCAGCTTGAGCAGGCAAAATCCTGGTATACCCAGATGATGGATTCCGCAGAAAAGGGCAAAGCGTTTGAGCAGGCGATTATGCCCGCGCAAATGCTCTCGCAGGTGCCGTACTTCTCGCGAGATGAGCGACGTAAAATTTTGCCCTCCATCACTCTGAAAGAGGTGCTGGCTTACCGCGACGCCTTAAAAACGGGGGCACGACCAGAGTTTATGGTTATCGGCAACATGACCGAAGCCCAGGCAACAACGCTGGCACGCGATGTGCAAAAACAGTTGGGCGCTGATGGTTCAGAGTGGTGTCGTAACAAAGATGTCGTGGTTGAGAAAAAACAGTCCGTCATCTTTGAAAAAGCCGGTAACAGTACCGACTCTGCCCTGGCAGCGGTTTTCGTACCGACTGGCTACGATGAATACACCAGTTCAGCCTACAGTTCTCTGCTGGCGCAGATTGTTCAGCCGTGGTTCTACAATCAGTTGCGTACCGAAGAACAGTTGGGCTATGCCGTGTTCGCGTTTCCTATGAGTGTGGGTCGCCAGTGGGGCATGGGCTTCTTGCTGCAAAGCAATGATAAACAGCCCTCATACCTGTGGGAGCGATACAAAGCCTTTTTCCCAACCGCAGAGGCAAAATTGCGGGCGATGAAGCCAGAAGAGTTCGCGCAAATTCAGCAGGCGGTCATTACCCAGATGCTGCAAGCTCCACAAACGCTCGGCGAAGAAGCATCGAAGTTAAGTAAAGATTTCGATCGCGGCAATATGCGCTTCGATTCGCGTGATAAAATCGTGGCTCAGATAAAACTGCTGACGCCGCAAAAACTGGCCGATTTCTTCCATCAGGCGGTGGTCGAGCCGCAAGGCATGGCTATCCTGTCGCAGATTTCCGGCAGCCAGAACGGGAAAGCCGAATATGTACATCCTGAAGGCTGGAAAGTGTGGGAGAACGTCAGCGCGTTGCAGCAAACAATGCCCCTGATGAGTGAAAAGAATGAGTGATGTCGCCGAGACACTAGATCCTTTGCGCTTGCCCTTACAGGGCGAGCGCCTGATTGAAGCCTCTGCCGGCACAGGCAAAACCTTTACGATTGCGGCGCTCTATTTGCGCCTGTTACTTGGACTAGGCGGTTCCTCCGCCTTTCCCCGCCCATTGACCGTTGAAGAACTGCTGGTAGTAACCTTTACCGAGGCTGCCACTGCAGAATTGCGCGGTCGTATCCGTAGCAATATTCATGAATTACGCATCGCCTGTCTGCGTGAAACCACCGACAATCCGCTGTATGCACGCCTGCTGGAAGAGATCGACGATAAAGCGCAAGCCGCGCAGTGGTTGCTGTTAGCTGAGCGACAGATGGATGAAGCAGCAGTCTTTACCATCCACGGTTTTTGCCAGCGAATGCTCAACCTGAATGCCTTTGAATCCGGCATGTTGTTTGAGCAGCAGCTGATTGAAGACGAGTCTCTACTGCGCTACCAGGCCTGCGCCGATTTCTGGCGTCGCCATTGCTACCCGTTACCGCGTGAAATTGCCCAGGTCGTCTTTGAAACCTGGAAAGGGCCGCAGGCGTTACTGCGAGATATTAACCGTTATCTGCAAGGGGAAGCGCCGGTTATCAAAGCGCCGCCGCCCGATGATGAAACTCTGGCTTCCCGCCATGCGCAAATTGTGGCGCGTATCGATGCCGTAAAACAGCAGTGGCGTGACGCAGTAGGTGAACTGGATGCGCTGATCGAATCTTCCGGTATTGATCGCCGCAAGTTTAACCGTAGCAATCAGGCTAAATGGATAGACAAGATCAGCGCCTGGGCAGAAGAAGAGACCAACAGCTATCAGTTGCCGGAGTCGCTGGAAAAATTCTCTCAGCGTTTCTTAGAAGATCGCACGAAAGCCGGGGGGGAAACCCCGCGACATCCACTGTTTGAGGCGATCGAACAACTGCTTGCAGAACCATTGTCGATCCGTGATGTGGTGATCACCCGCGCATTGGCTGAGATCCGCGAAACAGTAGCGCGCGAAAAACGCCGCCGTGGCGAACTGGGCTTTGATGACATGCTAAGTCGGCTCGATTCCGCGCTGCGTAGCGAAAGCGGAGAGGCGCTGGCAACGGCGATCCGTACGCGCTTTCCGGTGGCAATGATCGACGAATTTCAGGATACCGACCCCCAGCAGTACCGGATTTTCCGCCGTATCTGGCACCATCAGCCGGAAACGGCATTATTGCTGATTGGTGACCCGAAACAGGCCATTTACGCATTCCGTGGCGCAGACATCTTCACCTACATGAAGGCGCGTAGCGAAGTTCACGCTCACTACACCTTAGATACCAACTGGCGTTCTGCGCCGGGAATGGTGAACAGTGTGAACAAACTTTTCAGCCAGACTGATGACGCGTTCATGTTTCGCGAAATTCCGTTTATTCCAGTGAAATCAGCCGGGAAAAATCAGGCGTTACGTTTTGTATTTAAAGGTGAAACGCAGCCTGCGATGAAAATGTGGCTGATGGAAGGCGAAAGCTGCGGCGTTGGCGACTATCAAAGTACCATGGCGCAGGTATGTGCTGCGCAAATCCGCGACTGGCTACAGGCCGGGCAGCGGGGCGAAGCATTGCTGATGAATGGCGACACCGCGCGTCCTGTTCGCGCCTCGGACATCAGTGTGCTGGTACGCAGCCGCCAGGAGGCCGCCCAGGTGCGCGATGCCTTAACGCTGCTGGAAATCCCTTCCGTTTACCTTTCGAACCGCGACAGTGTTTTTGAAACACTGGAAGCGCAGGAGATGCTTTGGCTGTTGCAGGCTGTAATGACGCCTGAACGTGAGAACACTCTGCGCAGTGCGTTAGCAACGTCGATGATGGGGTTGAACGCCCTGGATATCGAAACATTGAATGATGACGAAAATGCGTGGGATGCAGTCGTCGAAGAATTTGATGGATATCGACAAATCTGGCGCAAACGCGGCGTTATGCCGATGCTGCGGGCGCTGATGTCGGCGCGCAACATTGCAGAAAACCTGCTGGCCACGGCAGGTGGCGAGCGGCGTCTTACCGATATCTTGCATATCAGCGAACTGCTACAAGAAGCCGGAACGCAGCTGGAAAGTGAACATGCGCTGGTACGCTGGTTATCGCAACATATCCTCGAACCCGACAGTAATGCCTCCAGCCAGCAAATGCGCCTCGAAAGTGACAAACATCTGGTGCAGATCGTCACGATCCATAAATCAAAAGGGCTGGAATATCCGCTGGTCTGGTTGCCGTTTATTACCAATTTTCGCGTCCAGGATCAGGCGTTCTATCACGATCGTCATTCATTTGAGGCTGTACTTGATCTTAACGCTGCGCCAGAAAGCGTCGATCTCGCCGAGGCAGAGCGTCTGGCGGAAGATCTGCGTTTGCTTTACGTGGCGCTGACGCGTTCGGTCTGGCATTGCAGTCTCGGCGTTGCGCCGCTGGTGCGCCGTCGTGGTGATAAAAAAGGTGACACCGACGTCCACCAAAGTGCGCTCGGGCGTTTGCTGCAAAAAGGGGAACCGCAAGATGCGGCAGGGCTTCGCGCCTGTATTGAGGCACTATGCGATGAGGATATTGCGTGGCAAACGGCGCAAACGGGTGATAATCAACCGTGGCAGGTTAATGATGTTTCTACAGCTGAACTGAATGCGAAGACGCTACAACGATTGCCCGGCGATAACTGGCGCGTCACCAGTTATTCAGGTTTGCAGCAGCGTGGTCATGGTATCGCTCAGGATCTGATGCCACGGCTGGATGTTGATGCCGCAGGCGTGGTCAGCGTCGTTGAAGAACCGACGTTAACACCGCATCAGTTCCCGCGTGGCGCCTCACCGGGGACGTTCTTGCACAGCTTGTTTGAAGACCTCGATTTTACCCAGCCGGTTGACCCGAACTGGGTGCGGGAAAAACTGGAACTTGGCGGCTTTGAACCGCAGTGGGAACCGGTGTTGACTGAGTGGATCACCGCTATTCTTCAGGCGCCGCTCAATGAAACTGGCGTCACTCTGAGTCAGCTTTCCGCCCGCGATAAACAGGTGGAGATGGAGTTTTACCTGCCGATTAGCGAGCCGCTTATTGCCAACCAGCTTGATGCACTAATTCGCCAGTTTGACCCGCTATCGGCTGGCTGCCCGCCGCTGGAGTTCATGCAGGTACGCGGCATGTTAAAAGGCTTTATCGACCTGGTGTTCCGCCACGAAGGGCGTTATTACCTGCTCGACTATAAATCCAACTGGTTGGGTGAAGACAGTTCGGCTTACACCCAACAGGCTATGGCAGCGGCGATGCAGGCACACCGCTATGATCTGCAATATCAGCTTTATACCCTGGCGCTGCATCGTTATCTGCGCCATCGAATTGCTGATTACGACTATGAGCGTCACTTTGGTGGCGTTATTTATCTGTTCCTGCGTGGCGTTGATAAAGAACATCCGCAACAAGGGATTTACGCAACCCGACCCAACGCCGGGTTGATTGACCTGATGGATGAGATGTTTGCCGGTATGATCCTGGAGGAGGCGTAATGAAATTGCAAAAGCAATTACTGGAAGCTGTGGAGCACAAACAGCTACGCCCGCTGGATGTGCAATTTGCCCTGACTGTGGCGGGTGATGAACATCCTGCCGTCACCCTCGCGGCGGCACTGTTAAGTCATGATGCCGGAGAGGGACACGTCTGTTTGCCGCTTTCACGACTGGAAAATAACGAGGCGTCGCATCCGCTGTTGGCGACCTGTGTCAGTGAAATCGGTGAGCTACAAAATTGGGAAGAGTGCTTGCTGGCTTCACAAGCGGTCAGCCGGGGAGATGAACCAACGCCAATGATCCTCTGTGGCGATCGTCTCTACCTGAATCGCATGTGGTGTAATGAGCGCACAGTGGCGCGATTTTTCAACGAAGTGAATCATGCCATTGAGGTGGATGAAGCTCTACTGGCGCAAACCCTGGACAAACTTTTTCCAGTAAGCGATGAAATTAACTGGCAAAAAGTGGCGGCAGCGGTGGCGCTGACGCGGCGGATCTCGGTGATTTCCGGCGGCCCTGGCACCGGTAAAACGACCACCGTGGCGAAGTTGTTGGCTGCGTTAATTCAGATGGCAGACGGCGAACGCTGCCGTATCCGTCTGGCTGCACCAACGGGGAAAGCTGCTGCGCGCTTAACCGAATCGCTTGGCAAGGCTTTGCGCCAGTTACCGCTGACCGATGAACAAAAGAAACGCATTCCGGAAGATGCCAGCACTTTGCACCGATTGCTGGGTGCGCAGCCAGGTAGCCAGCGTTTACGTCATCATGCCGGTAACCCGCTGCATCTTGATGTGCTGGTGGTAGATGAAGCGTCAATGATCGATCTCCCCATGATGTCGAGACTGATCGACGCCTTGCCCGATCATGCGCGAGTTATCTTTCTTGGCGATCGCGATCAACTGGCCTCGGTTGAGGCAGGGGCTGTGCTGGGCGATATCTGCGCTTATGCCAACGCCGGCTTTACCGCCGAGCGTGCCGGGCAGCTAAGCCGCCTGACGGGAACTCACGTTCCGGCAGGAACTGGCACAGAAGCGGCATCTTTGCGTGACAGTCTCTGCCTGCTGCAAAAAAGCTATCGTTTCGGCAGCGATTCTGGCATTGGTCAGTTAGCTGCGGCGATTAACCGTGGTGATAAAACGGCAGTGAAAACGGTTTTTCAGCAGGATTTTACTGACATCGAAAAACGGCTTTTGCAGAACGGCGAAGACTATATTGCGATGCTTGAGGAAGCTCTTGCGGGTTACGGACGTTATCTGGATCTGCTGCAAGCGCGTGCCGAGCCGGATTTAATCATTCAGGCGTTCAATGAGTACCAGCTTTTGTGCGCCCTGCGGGAAGGGCCGTTTGGCGTGGCTGGACTGAATGAGCGAATTGAACAGTTTATGCAACAGAAGCGCAAAATTCATCGTCATCTGCACTCTCGTTGGTACGAAGGCCGACCGGTGATGATTGCCCGTAATGACAGCGCGCTTGGGTTGTTTAATGGCGATATCGGTATTGCGCTGGATCGCGGGCAGGGGACGCGCGTCTGGTTTGCGATGCCGGACGGCAATATCAAGTCAGTACAACCGAGCCGCCTGCCAGAGCACGAAACCACATGGGCGATGACGGTACATAAATCGCAGGGATCGGAGTTCGACCATGCGGCGTTGATTTTACCGAGCCAGCGTACACCGGTAGTAACACGAGAACTGGTTTACACTGCGGTAACCCGCGCGCGTCGACGTTTGTCTCTGTATGCCGATGAGCGTATTTTGAGTGCGGCAATCGCCACTCGTACCGAGCGACGTAGCGGGCTGGCAGCGTTGTTTGGTGCGCGGGAGTGAACGTGAATGCCTGATGCGACGCTGGCGCGTCTTATCATGCCTACGGAGTGCTGCGTAGGTCGGATAAGGCGTTCACGCCGCATCCGACGATGAGTGCCAATGCCTGATGCGACGGATGCGCGTCTTATCATACCTGGAAGTATTGCGTATGCCGCATCCGGCTATATTCATCGCTTACCCTAAATCCGCCATCAACACTTTGGATTTACGCTGGTAGTTGTACAACTGCTTTTTACTCTCCGGCAGTAAATCAATATCCACCGGGGTAAATCCGCGCTCCTGGAACCAGTGAATACTGCGCGTGGTCAGCACAAACAATTTGCTTAACCCGCTCTGCTTCGCCTGAGCGGCAATGCGTTCCAGTAAAACCTCGCCCCGTGATGAACTACGGTAATCCGGGTGTACTGCCACACAGGCCATTTCGCCAATCTTCTCTTCCGGGAACGGATAAAGCGCGGCGCAGGCAATAGTTGTGTTATCGCGCTGAATAATAGTGAATTTGTCGATTTCCATCTCCAGTTGTTCGCGAGAACGACGTACCAGAATGCCTTGCTGCTCCAGCGGGCGAATCAACTCCAGAATGCCGCCAATATCGTTGATTGTTGCGCGACGAATCTGCTCCGCGCTTTCCATCACAATTTGCGTACCGATACCGTCACGTGAGAACAACTCTTGCAACAGCGCGCCATCTTCCTGATAACTGATTAAATGACAGCGACGAACACCACTGCGGCAGGCTTTCACCGCACCACGCAAAAAGCGCACCGTACCGGAGTTGTAATCGCCTTTCTCTTCCTGGGCTTCTACCCGCGCCTGCGCCTCGTTAGGGAAAAGTTCGGAGACAATATCGCCATCATCATTGGTGACGCCCTGTGAAGAGCAAAAACCAATCATCTTCTCGGCTTTCAGTTTGATGGCAAGTTGTGTGGCAATCTCTTCCGAGGTCAGGTTAAAGCTCTCGCCAGTGACCGAAACCGCCACCGGGCCCATCAGCACAATGGCACCGCTATCCAGTTGGCGATGAATTGCTTCTTCGTCAATCCGCCGGATGCGTCCGCTATGGCAGTAATCCACGCCATCATCCACGCCCAGCGGTTGTGCAATAATAAAATTGCCACTGACGACGTTGATATGAGCGCCCTGCAACGGCGTGTTGTTGAGGCTCATCGACAGGCGAGCAGTGATGTCCAGTTGCAATGTCCCCGCAGCCTGCTTCACCAGCTCCAGCGTTTTGCCGTCAGTCACGCGTATATTCTTGTGGTACAGCGGTTCGTGATGATGCGCCGCCAGATTCGCGTCGATCTGTGGACGCGCGCCATAGACGACGACCAGACGGATGCCGAGGCTGTGCAACAACCCGATATCACTAACGATACTGGAGAAATTCTCATGCTCAATGGCTTCGCCGCCGAGCATGATGACAAACGTTTTTCCCCGGTGGGTATTGATATAAGGAACCGAATGGCGGAATCCCTCGACCAGCTCGGTTTTACGTTCCTTCACCACGGCACACCTCTTTGCATGATTATTCGAAATTAATGTATTTTTATTCTGTTTTTTCGCCGTGTGCAAGTGCGAATTTTACGCATGAGCAACTTTTTTATCAGTAATGCCGTGAATATAAAAAGAATGTTTACCGTTTTATAGATGACAGATTATGCGTCTTTCGCTAAAGTTTCCGGTCAAATTGGTCGTTTACTTGTTACACAGCTTAGATTTTTTTGCTCGGGAGAGGCATGTCAGGATCCAATACTGCAATCAGCCGTCGTCGTTTACTGCAAGGCGCGGGTGCCATGTGGCTATTGAGCGTAAGTCAGGTCAGCCTGGCTGCGGTCAGCCAGGTCGTGGCGGTGCGCGTCTGGCCTGCGTCCAGCTATACCCGTGTGACGGTTGAATCAAACCGTCAGCTGAAATATAAGCAGTTCGCGTTGAGTAATCCTGAGCGCGTGGTGGTGGATATTGAAGATGTAAACCTGAACTCGGTGCTCAAGGGGATGGCGGCACAAATTCGTGCTGACGACCCGTTCATCAAGTCAGCACGCGTCGGGCAATTTGATCCGCAAACCGTGCGGATGGTTTTTGAATTAAAGCAAAACGTAAAACCACAGATGTTTGCCCTCGCGCCGGTTGCCGGATTTAAAGAGCGTCTGGTGATGGATCTCTATCCGGTCAATGCGCAGGATATGCAAGACCCGCTGCTGGCGCTGCTGGAGGATTACAACAAAGGCGATCTCGAAAAACAGGTGCCGCCTGCGCAAAGTGGTCCGCAGCCAGGTAAGGCAGGGCGCGATCGCCCAATTGTCATCATGCTTGACCCTGGCCACGGTGGCGAAGACTCTGGCGCGGTGGGGAAATACAAAACGCGTGAAAAAGATGTGGTATTACAGATTGCCCGCCGTCTGCGCTCTCTGATCGAGAAAGAGGGCAATATGAAGGTGTACATGACGCGTAATGAAGACATCTTCATTCCATTGCAGGTGCGCGTAGCAAAAGCACAGAAACAACGTGCTGACCTGTTTGTCTCTATCCATGCAGATGCCTTTACCAGCCGCCAGCCGAGCGGCTCCTCGGTGTTTGCGCTTTCGACCAAAGGCGCAACCAGTACTGCGGCAAAATATCTGGCGCAAACCCAGAACGCCTCGGACTTAATTGGTGGTGTGAGCAAAAGTGGCGACCGCTATGTCGACCACACCATGTTTGATATGGTTCAGTCGCTGACCATTGCCGACAGCCTGAAGTTTGGTAGAGCAGTACTGAATAAACTAGGGAAAATCAATAAGTTGCATAAAAATCAGGTCGAGCAGGCCGGGTTTGCCGTGCTGAAAGCGCCTGATATTCCCTCCATTCTGGTCGAAACGGCGTTTATTAGTAACGTTGAGGAAGAGCGCAAACTGAAAACGGCGACTTTCCAGCAGGAAGTTGCAGAGTCCATTCTTGCGGGAATTAAAGCGTATTTTGCCGATGGAGCGACGCTGGCGAGAAGGGGATGATAAAAAGGCGCTGAATGGCGCCTTTTTTATGGGAGAGCAGAAACAAAAAAACACCCGTCAGGGTGTTTAAGTATTGGTTGCGGGGGCCGGATTTGAACCGACGACCTTCGGGTTATGAGCCCGACGAGCTACCAGGCTGCTCCACCCCGCGTCCGTGGATGCGCACTATACTCCGCTCGCGTTTTCATGCAACCTTTTTTTTACCCGGATCACGGATTTGGCATGATTTTGAACAAAAACAAAACGCTACCGTCTATTTTTTGTGCAAAATTTGCGTCAGGGAGAGTCTGCTCATTTCATTAAACGCGACGGTTTGTTATCTTCGTTGTGCCTTATTTTTTAACCTGAAGAAGAGAACAATGAAAGGACGTTGGGTAAAGTACCTTCTTATGGGCGCTGTTGTGGCGATGCTTGCCGCCTGCTCCTCCAAACCAACCGATCGCGGACAGCAATATAAAGACGGGAAATTTACCCAGCCTTTCTCTCTGGTGAACCAGCCAGATGCCGTTGGCGCACCAATTAACGCCGGTGATTTTGCCGAGCAAATTAACCATATTCGTAACTCGTCACCGCGTCTGTATGGCAACCAGAGTAATGTTTATAACGCGGTGCAAGAGTGGCTGCGCGCAGGCGGTGATACCCGCAATATGCGCCAGTTCGGCATTGACGCCTGGCAGATGGAAGGCGCGGACAACTATGGCAACGTGCAGTTTACAGGCTATTACACGCCGGTAATTCAGGCGCGCCATACCCGCCAGGGCGAGTTCCAGTATCCTATTTACCGTATGCCGCCAAAACGCGGCCGTCTGCCGTCTCGTGCGGAGATCTACGCGGGGGCACTGAGCGATAAATATATCCTCGCTTACAGCAACTCCCTGATGGATAACTTCATTATGGATGTACAGGGTAGCGGGTATATCGATTTTGGCGACGGCAGTCCGCTTAACTTCTTCAGCTATGCCGGAAAGAACGGTCATGCCTATCGCAGTATTGGTAAGGTGCTGATCGATCGTGGCGAAGTGAAAAAAGAAGATATGTCGATGCAGGCGATTCGTCACTGGGGGGAAACGCACAGTGAAGCCGAAGTTCGCGAACTGCTGGAACAGAATCCGTCTTTCGTCTTCTTTAAGCCGCAATCTTTTGCACCGGTGAAAGGAGCAAGTGCTGTGCCGCTGGTTGGTCGTGCTTCTGTTGCCTCCGATCGCTCGCTCATCCCGCCAGGCACTACCTTGCTGGCAGAAGTACCGTTGTTGGATAATAACGGTAAATTTAACGGTCAGTACGAACTGCGTCTGATGGTGGCGCTGGATGTCGGTGGCGCAATCAAAGGCCAACATTTCGATATCTATCAAGGGATCGGGCCGGAAGCCGGACACCGCGCAGGTTGGTACAACCACTATGGACGTGTCTGGGTGCTGAAAACGGCACCGGGTGCAGGTAACGTCTTTAGCGGCTGATGTGTTATTCTGTACGCCGTTTTTACGGATAAGACAGGATGAGGGATAACCTCATCTCCTGATTGTTGACTAAGTGCGCATTGTTCATGCCGGATGCGGCGTGAACGCCTTATCAGGCCTACAAATCATGCAAATTCAATATATTGCAGGAGTTATGTAGGCCCGATAAGCGTAGCGCATCAGGCATTTATGCGTTTAGGGTGGGGGATAACCTCACCCTTTTTAATTCTGAGGTGCTATGTCTGTGGTAATTAGTGATGCCTGGCGTCAGCGTTTTGGCGGCACTGCGCGTCTGTATGGTGAGAAAGCCTTGCAACTATTTGCCGATGCACATATCTGTGTGGTCGGCATCGGTGGTGTCGGTTCCTGGGCGGCGGAAGCTCTGGCGCGCACGGGGATTGGCGCAATCACGCTTATCGATATGGATGATGTGTGTGTCACCAATACCAATCGGCAAATTCACGCGCTGCGTGATAACGTCGGGCTGGCAAAAGCGGAAGTGATGGCGGAGCGTATTCGCCAGATTAACCCGGAGTGTCGGGTGACAGTGGTGGACGATTTCGTGACGCCGGATAACGTAGCGCAATATATGAATGCCGGTTATTCGTATGTTATTGATGCCATTGACAGTGTGCGCCCCAAAGCGGCACTAATCGCATACTGTCGTCGCAATAAAATCCCATTGGTAACGACGGGGGGGGCCGGCGGGCAGATTGATCCGACGCAGATTCAGGTTACTGACCTGGCGAAGACTATTCAGGACCCGCTGGCGGCGAAGCTGCGTGAGCGCCTGAAAAGCGATTTTGGCGTGGTGAAAAACAGCAAAGGTAAGCTCGGCGTGGATTGCGTGTTTTCTACCGAGGCGTTGGTATATCCGCAGTCAGACGGTACGGTCTGTGCGATGAAAGCCACGGCGGAAGGACCAAAGCGAATGGATTGCGCATCAGGATTTGGTGCGGCAACGATGGTGACCGCCACCTTTGGTTTTGTTGCGGTTTCTCATGCGCTGAAGAAGATGATGGCGAAAGCGGCGCGCAAGGAATAACCATTATGTCGGATGCGACGTGAGCGTCTTATCCGACCTGGATCTGTGCTTAAACCTGTTTCGCCGCCGCGATAATCGCCTCGCTTAATGCATTCAGCCCCTGACTGCGTGAGGCACTAAGTTGCGCACGCAATCCCAGCTCATCAAACAACGCCAGCGGCGACTGCGTTTGTAACTCGGCGGCGGTTTTGCCCTCCACGGCGGTCAACAACACTGCCAGCAGACCGCGCACAATGCGTCCTTCGCTGTCGCCAAAGAAATGCATCTTGCCGTTTTCAGCCACGGTATATCCCAGCCAGACGCGGTTTTCGCATCCGGCAATCTCTTTGGCCTGTGCTTTTAATTCGTCTGGCAAAGTAGGAAGCTGTTTCCCCAGCATGATCAACTGGCGATATTTATCTTCCCACTGCGTCAACGGCGCGAAAGTATCGCGTAACGTCTCTGCGGTAACGGTTGTGCCGAACGGATGTCCGGCGAATTGCGGGTTTGTCATTAATCCACCAATAATTCCAGCGCGCGGTCAACGGCGTTCACCAGCGCATCCACATCACTCTTTGTATTATATGGCGCAAAAGAGGCGCGCAGTGTGCCGGTTACGCCTAATTCTGCCAGTAGCGGCTGAGCGCAATGCTGCCCGGCGCGCAGGGCAATACCGTACTCTGCCAGCAAAGTCACCATATCGCTGTGATGAACCCCCGCGAAATCAAAGGCCAGCAGGCTGGAATCCTGGCAGCGGAATGAACGAAAGCCTGGACGTTTTGCCAGCGAATCTTCTGCAAGCGTCGCCAGGCTACGACTCCAGCTTTCTGCCTGGTTAATATCATAATCTGCCAGCCATTCCAGCGCCGCGCTTAACCCAATGACGCCTGCGACGTTGGGCGTTCCGGCTTCCAGTTTCCACGGGGCAGATTGTGTGGTGAAGCCGTCAAAACTGACTTCGTGAATCATTTTGCCACCGCCGAGCCAGGGCGACATTGCTTCCAGCTGTTCTGGTTTGCCATACAGCACGCCGATACCCGTCGGGCCGTAAAGTTTGTGACCTGAAAAAGCGTAGAAATCGATATCCAGTTGCTGAACATCTGCAGGGAAATGCACCGCCCCCTGAGCACCATCAACCATCACCACCATCCCGGCTGAATGGGCAAAGGTAATCGCTCGCGCCAGATCCGGGCAGCCGCCAGTGACGTTCGACATCTGGCCCAACGCCAGAATCCGGCTACGGGGAGTAATCAGCTCTGGTAACAAATCGACATCTGGCAGCCGCTGCGCATTAAGCGGCAACTTCACCACTTTGGCTCCGGTTTGTTGGGCGACCATCAGCCAGGGGACGAGGTTGGCGTGGTGCTCTGCCACGCTGACAATAATTTCATCGCCCGGTTGCAGACGCGGACGCGCATAGCATTGCGCCACCATGTTGATGGATTCGGTGGTGCCGCGCGTCCAGACAATGGTTTTGTCATCTGGAGCATTGAGCAATTGCGCCACTTTCTCCCGCGCAGCCTCATAACGTGCGGTCAGACGTTGGGCTTCGGCAAACTGGCTGCGATGGACGTTTCCGGCGCTAAGGCTATAGAACTGTCGGGTAGCCTCAACCACGGCTTCGGGCTTGAGCGCGGTTGCGGCACTGTCGAGATAGACGCCCGCATCCTGTAATGCGGGAAACTGCGCACGGAACTGCGCGGGATTAAAAACGTTCATGGTACTCCTCGGCTTGATTCACCGATCGTGACGCAAAATTCACTTTGATACAAGGAGAGTGCTAACCATCGGAATTATCTGGATATCCTGGCGAAGCCGCGTCAGTAACATATGCTGAATAGTGTTAGGCGTTAATTTTAGCCTGTTAATCAATACTATTAAGATTTATTAATCGCTTTAAGGAGAAGAAGATGAAAAAGACTGCCGCAATTATCTCTGCCTGTATGCTGACTTTTGCCCTGAGCGCCTGTTCCGGTTCGAACTATGTGATGCACACCAATGACGGACGTACCATCGTCTCTGACGGTAAACCACAAACTGATAATGAAACCGGTATGATTTCGTATAAAGACGCTAATGGCAACAAACAGCAGATCAACCGTACCGACGTGAAAGAGATGGTCGAGCTGGATCAGTAATTCGCGATCGCAAGGTAAAAAAAAGCACCGCAATTAGGCGGTGCTACATTAATCACTATGGACAGACAGGGTAAATGTACAGGAAGTGAAAAAAGGTAGCTTAGCTACCATGGTCTGAATCGCAGACCAATTGCAAACACAACAACACAACATCACAACCGTAAGCCAAAAGTTCACCAGAACACGCATTCCGATAAAACTTTTCGTTCCGGCTCAGGAAGTGCCGCCACTATAGGTATTTGCTGGTAGAAGCTCAACGGACAATTTATAATGGCTCAGATAAAAAAAACTAATAGGTTACATAGTGTGATCTAATTGTTAAATTCATTTAACATCAAAGTTTAAAAGCCATGTCAAAACGATTACCACCGCTAAATGCCTTACGAGTTTTTGATGCCGCCGCACGCCATTTAAGCTTCACGCGCGCAGCAGAAGAGCTTTTTGTGACCCAGGCCGCAGTAAGTCATCAAATCAAGTCACTTGAGGATTTTTTGGGACTGAAACTGTTCCGTCGCCGTAATCGTTCACTCCTGCTGACCGAAGAAGGGCAAAGCTATTTCCTCGATATCAAAGAGATATTTTCGCAATTAACCGAAGCGACGCGTAAACTCCAGGCTCGTAGCGCCAAGGGGGCGTTGACGGTCAGTTTACTCCCCAGTTTTGCCATCCACTGGCTGGTGCCGCGACTTTCCAGCTTTAATTCAGCTTATCCGGGAATCGACGTTCGAATCCAGGCGGTCGATCGCCAGGAAGATAAACTGGCGGATGATGTTGATGTGGCGATATTTTATGGTCGGGGCAACTGGCCGGGGCTGCGGGTCGAAAAACTGTATGCCGAATATTTGTTGCCGGTGTGTTCCCCGCTACTGTTAACCGGCGAAAAACCCTTGAAGACGCCAGAAGATCTGGCTAAACATACGTTATTACACGATGCGTCCCGGCGTGACTGGCAGACATATACTCGCCAGTTGGGGTTAAATCATATCAACGTTCAACAAGGGCCGATCTTCAGTCACAGCGCGATGGTGCTGCAAGCGGCTATCCACGGGCAGGGAGTCGCATTGGCGAATAATGTGATGGCGCAATCGGAAATCGAGGCCGGACGCCTTGTCTGCCCGTTTAATGATGTTCTGGTCAGTAAAAATGCTTTTTATCTGGTATGTCATGACAGCCAGGCAGAACTGGGTAAAATAGCCGCCTTTCGCCAATGGATCCTGGCGAAAGCCGCTGCTGAACAAGAAAAATTCCGCTTTCGTTATGAACAATAATTTACGTAGGGTACGACCATGACCAGCCGTTTTATGCTGATTTTCGCCGCCATTAGCGGCTTCATTTTTGTGGCTCTCGGCGCTTTTGGCGCGCATGTGTTAAGTAAAACCATGGGAGCCGTTGAGATGGGCTGGATCCAGACCGGCCTCGAATACCAGGCGTTCCATACGCTGGCGATTTTAGGTCTGGCGGTGGCGATGCAGCGTCGCATCAGTATCTGGTTTTACTGGAGTAGCGTTTTCCTCGCGTTAGGCACGGTGCTGTTCAGCGGCAGCCTTTATTGCCTGGCGCTGTCCCATCTGCGTTTGTGGGCGTTTGTCACACCGGTTGGCGGCGTGAGCTTCCTCGCGGGCTGGGCGTTAATGTTAGTCGGAGCTATCCGTTTAAAGCGCAAGGGCGTAAATCATGAATAAGGTTGTATTGTTGTGCCGTCCTGGCTTTGAAAAAGAGTGTGCTGCGGAAATTACCGATAAAGCCGGCCAGCGGGAAATTTTCGGTTTTGCCCGCGTGAAAGAGAATGCGGGTTATGTCATTTATGAATGTTATCAACCTGATGATGGCGATAAGTTAATCCGTGAGCTGCCGTTCAGTTCATTAATTTTTGCCCGCCAGTGGTTTGTAGTGGGGGAGCTCCTGCAGCATTTGCCGCCAGAAGATCGTATTACCCCCATTGTCGGCATGTTACAGGGCGTAGTAGAGAAGGGCGGTGAACTGCGTGTTGAAGTTGCCGATACCAACGAAAGCAAAGAGTTGCTGAAATTCTGCCGTAAATTCACCGTGCCGCTACGCGCTGCCTTGCGCGATGCGGGTGTGCTGGCGAACTATGAAACGCCGAAGCGTCCGGTTGTGCATGTATTCTTTATTGCACCAGGCTGCTGCTATACCGGCTACTCCTACAGCAATAATAATTCGCTGTTCTATATGGGGATTCCACGCCTGAAGTTTCCGGCGGATGCGCCAAGCCGTTCCACGCTCAAACTGGAAGAGGCATTTCATGTGTTTATTCCTGCGGATGAGTGGGATGAACGCCTGGCAAATGGAATGTGGGCGGTAGATTTGGGCGCTTGTCCAGGCGGCTGGACCTACCAACTGGTGAAGCGCAACATGTGGGTATACTCCGTCGATAACGGCCCGATGGCGCAAAGTCTGATGGATACCGGACAGGTGACGTGGCTGCGGGAAGATGGTTTCAAATTCCGCCCAACACGTAGTAACATCTCATGGATGGTATGCGATATGGTTGAAAAACCAGCGAAAGTTGCGGCACTGATGGCACAGTGGCTGGTTAATGGCTGGTGTCGTGAAACTATCTTCAACCTTAAATTGCCGATGAAAAAACGCTACGAAGAAGTGTCACACAATCTGGCGTACATTCAGGCACAGCTTGATGAACATGGTATTAACGCCCAGATTCAGGCGCGGCAGTTGTATCACGATCGCGAAGAAGTGACGGTGCATGTCCGTCGTATCTGGGCTGCGGTGGGTGGTCGTCGCGACGAACGGTAAGTGAGTTGGCTGGGGCATTGACTCCGGTCTGGCATCCGATGTTTGTACCGGTGGCAACCCGCGTGAAGCAACGCTTGAGGATATTGTCGAGCTTTACCATACCGCCTGGTAAATACGCTGATGTGATAATGCCGGATGCGACGCTAGCCGCGTCTTATCCGGCCTACAAGTGCATTTAATTCAATGAGGTGTTAATCGGTAGTATTCGGCACGCCGTTATCGTACCAACCGCAATTGCTGTAAATTGCCGTCGATATGCAAGTCGGTTTGTAAGCGGGCAATATCGCGACACAGAAACGCCATCTCTTTATGTTCTTCCAGTTTCTTGCGCCACTTTTCGGCAACCGCGTCGATATTTTCATATATCCCTTCCAGACTCTGAAACTCGACGAGTAACTGCGTGGCGCTTTTTGGCCCAATCCCCGCAACACCCGGCACCTTTGAGCTGCTGATCCCCGCCAGCCCCCAATAATCGGGTAATTGCTGAGGTTGAACGCCAAATTCTTTATCGATAAACGGCGCATCAAGCCAACGTTTCTGAAAGTAATCACGAATACGCAGTGCAGGTGAAAGGAGCTGACAGTAGCCTTTATCTGTCGAAACAATGGTTGCCTGATGCCCGGCCTGGGTCACTTTTACTGCCAGCGTGGCGGCTAAGTCATCTGCTTCGTTGCCGCTGGCTGACCAGCATCGGACTCCGCGTTGTTCAAAGGCTGCGCGTAACGCAGGCATTTCGTTGTGCAACTCTTCCGGCATTAGCGGACGACCGGCTTTGTAATCCGGTAAACGCTGATGACGCCAGCCGCTACTGCGGTTTTCATCATCAAAAACGGCGACGGCGTGGGTTGGCTGGCTGTGCATAATGAGCTGATCGAGCGCGTGCTGGCAGGTCTCCACGCAGGGCGAGCCCTGCACGGCATGAATGCGACGAATAAGATTCAGTGCATCGACAATAAGCAAATGAACAGCCACGATAACCCCCTTAAAGATCAGGCGATAAGGGTAACATTCGATGTCGGAACAGGCTACGGCTGGATGAGAAATCGGGAAGAGAGCTCGCAAAACGAGGTCTGATATTGATGACAACGCCAAATTGCCTGATGCGCTACGCTTATCATGCCTACAAAAGAATTACAATCTATTGAATTTTCGCTGTTTTGTAGGTCGGGTAAGGCGTTTACGCCGCATCCGACATAAACAACAGGCACATTCTCAACAATGTGAGGCCTCGCAAAACGAGGCCTCTGGAGAGAGATTAATCGCAGGCAACAATCTTCATTGCCAGGCCGCCGCGAGAAGTTTCACGGTACTTGGCGTTCATATCTTTACCTGTTTCGTACATGGTTTCGATAACTTTATCAAGGCAGACGCGCGGCTCGCTGGTACGGCGCAGCGCCATACGCGCGGCGTTCACCGCTTTCACTGCCGCAATGGCATTACGCTCAATGCACGGCACCTGTACCTGTCCGGCAACCGGGTCACACGTCAGGCCGAGGTTATGCTCCATTGCGATTTCTGCCGCGATGCATACCTGTGCCGGGCTTGCGCCTAACAGTTCTGCCAGACCCGCCGCTGCCATAGAGCACGCTACGCCAACTTCGCCCTGGCAGCCGACTTCGGCACCAGAAATCGAGGCGTTCATCTTATAAAGAGAACCAATGGCGCTTGCCACCAGCAGGTAACGAGCCAGTGAGTTAGCGTTCACTTCACGGATAAACTTGTCGTAGTACGCCAGCACTGCCGGGATAATCCCGCACGCGCCGTTAGTCGGTGCAGTCACCACGCGACCACCAGCAGCGTTCTCTTCGTTCACCGCCAGAGCGAACATGTTGATCCAGTCAACAACCGCCATCGGGTCAGTGGTGTTTTTGTCCTGGCTGACCAGCATCCGGCGCAGAGCCGCCGCACGGCGTGGAACGCGCAGTTTGCCTGGCAGCACGCCTTCGGTGGCAATACCGCGCTCAATACCGCCGCGCATCACTTCCCAGACATTCGCCAGGTGCTGTTCCAGCTCTTCTTTGCTGTGCAGCGCCAGTTCGTTTTTCATCATCAGGCCAGAGAGTGACAGCCCGGTTTCCTGACAATGCTTTTGCAGATCGGCTGCTGAGCTGTACGGATAAGGAACTTCAACCGGTGCGCTATCCTGCTGACCAAAATGTTCTTCATCAACGATAAAGCCACCGCCGATGGAGTAGTAAGTCTGGCTGTAAACAACTTTATCGCCCGCCAGCGCGGTAATGCGCATACCGTTTTCATGCAGAGAAAGGTTGTCGGCATGGAAGTTCATGCACTGATCAACCGGGAACTCCACTTCGTGCTGACCATTTGCCAGCATCAGGCGACCATGAGTATTCACATCCTGAATAAAACCAGGGATGGAATCGATATCAACGGTATCCGGCAGGTTACCCGCCAGCCCCATAATAATGGCGATATCAGTGTGGTGGCCTTTACCGGTCAGAGAGAGCGAGCCGTAGACATCAACCACCACGCGGGTCACGTCTTTAAGCAGGTTACGGGCAATCAGATCGTCGGTAAATTGTTTACCCGCTTTCATTGGTCCAACGGTATGGGAACTGGAAGGACCAATGCCGATTTTGAAAATATCGAATACGCTAATCATAGGAAATTCATCGGGTTAAAACGGAGGAAGCGCCGCCCGAAAGCGGCGCGAAAGGATTTAGCTGAACAGAGAGTAGAAAATTGCGGAGATAGCAATCAGACCCATCACGACAACGAATACGTTGCTGATGTGACCGCTGTACTTACGCATTGCCGGTACTTTCTGGATTGCGTACATCGGCATCAGGAACAGGATCATCGCGATGATTGGACCGCCCAGGGTTTCAATCATCCCCAGGATGCTTGGGTTCAGCGTAGCAACAATCCAGGTCGTTACCAGCATGAACAGTGCAGTGATACGGTTCAGCTTGTTGATTTCGATAGACTTACCTTTACCACGCAGAGATTTGATCACCATACCGTTGAAGCCTTCACGCGCACCCAGGTAGTGGCCGAGGAAGGATTTGGTGATAGCGATAATCGCGATAATCGGAGCCATCCACGCGATGATCGGCGCGTTAAAGTGGTTCGCCAGGTAAGACAGAATCGAGATGTTCTGCTCTTTAGCCGCAGCCAGGTCTGCCGGAGTCAGGCTCAGTACGCAGCTGAAGACGAAGAACATTACGGTCAGCACCATCATGATGTGAGCGAATGCCAGGATCTTCGAGCATTTCTGTTCTGCCATATCGCCGTACTCTTCACGCTTCGCAACGGCGAAAGAAGAGATGATCGGAGAGTGGTTGAACGAGAATACCATTACCGGAATCGCCAGCCACAGGGTCATCCACAGACCGTTTCCGGTTGCAGATGCAGTGTCCAGAGACAGCGTTTCCAGAGCTGCGCCGTTCCACTGCGGGATCAGGTACAGAGCCAGCAGCATCAGTACGCCAACAAACGGGAATACCAGAATACTCATCGCCTTAACGATCATCTGCTCACCGAAGCGAACGATGGTCATCATACCCACGATCAGGATCAGGGACAGAATCGCACGCGGCGGCGGCGTCATACCCAGCTGGTGAGACATGAAGCTTTCAACCGTGTTGGTGATTGCCACGCTATAAACCAGCAGGATCGGGTAGATAGCGAAGAAGTACAGCAGAGTAATCAGTTTACCTGCACCAATACCAAAGTGTTCTTCTACTACCTCAGTGATGTCTTCGCCTGGGTTTTTACCAGACAGTACGAAGCGAGTCAGGCCACGGTGAGCAAAAAACGTCATCGGGAACGCAAGGATGGCCATGATGATCAGCGGGATCATACCGCCAACACCGGCGTTGATTGGCAGGAACAGTACACCCGCGCCGATTGCCGTGCCGTAGAGGCCCAGCATCCACATGGTGTCTGTCTTGCGCCAGGCACTGCGAGAGTCTTTCGACGCAATCGTGCTGGTTTGAGTCGTTTCCATCTATTTCTCCTGGAGGAATGCAAATAATTCAGCTTTTAGCCAGTTCAGCCCGGGAAGGTGCCTGGCCGTAAAAATGAAATCTGTCTATCGGCGATGGCTTAATCATTTTCCGCCGTAATAATTTGAGGGCGGAAAGATACACACAAGTTATGCATCTATCAGTGATCTTGATCTCAAATACAATAATCTACTTAGAAGATAGATAATCCCAACTCTTTACTCTGTAAATCAAAAGTAAAAGAGAATTTAAGGGCAATATTTTCCCACTAAACGATATCTGGTTTCTTCCGGGGCGCGCAATATATGTAGGTTGAACTGAAAAAATCAATACTTTTAGTTAATCATGATAAGAATTTCTTTTTCACAGTAATAAAATGCGGTTTATGAAAGCAGGTAAACGTTTGCGTGGCAATATAAATTGTATGACATATTAATATTGGTGATATTAAGTGTCTTATGATGCGTTGAAACATTCAGATAACAAATGAAATGGATTGGTGAGTGAGTGACCAAATAAGAGAAAAACCCGGCAACAAACGTTACCGGGGGAGGGGAGATTAGGTGCAGATTTCGTAGCAAGGGATGTAGGCTGAGCCAGGCAACTTCATACGGTGCTGGGCGACAAAACCTTGAAGCAGGTCGTCCATACGACGCATTATCTCTTTATCACCGTTGATTTTATAAGGCCCAAACTCTTCAATGGCGCGAATACCGACTTCTTTTACGTTACCCGCCACAATACCGGAGAACGCACGACGCAGGTCAGCAGCCAGCACTTCAACGGGTTGATCCGGGTACAGTTTCAGATTAGCCATGTTCTCGTGAGACGGCTCAAACGGCATTTGCAGATCTGGCGCAATGCGCATTGACCAGTTAAAGCTGTAAGCATCACCGGTGTCACGGCGATTTTCTTTCACCAGCGGCATCGATTTTTTCATCTGACGAGCGACTTCAGCAGCGTCATCAATGATAATGCGGTAATGGCGGCGCGCGTTTTCTCCCAGCGTATGCACGACAAACTCGTCCAGTACGCGGAAGTAATCGGCGCTCTCTTTCGGACCGGTGAGGATCAGCGGTAAGACCTGATCTTTATTTGCCGGATTCATCAAAATTCCCAGCAAATAGAGCAACTCTTCTGCCGTACCCACACCGCCAGGGAAGATAATGATGCCGTGAGCGATACGCACAAACGCTTCCAGACGTTTTTCGATATCCGGCATGATGATCAATTCGTTGACCAGCGGGTTAGGCGGTTCAGCAGCGATAATCGACGGCTCTGTCATACCAATAAAACGGCTGTCTTTGTAACGCTGCTGAGCGTGACCCACTGCTGCGCCTTTCATCGGCGCTTCCATCGCTCCTGGACCACAACCGGTGCAGATATTTAACTCACGCAGACCCAGCTGATTTCCGACGCGACGGGCATATAAATACTCGTTTTCGTTGATTGAGTGACCGCCCCAGCACACAACCATATTTGGCGCTTCGCCGACATGCAGTGCGCGAGCATTACGCAATATAGAAAAGACCAGATTAGTAATGTGGACAGAGTTGTCGAGATTCAGGTTTGGAAAACGAACGGTGTTATGGATTTGCCCATAGACGAAGAGAATGTCGCGCAGAACAGCGAACAAGTTGGCCTGCAAGGCGCGAATAATGCGCCCATCGACAAAAGCGTCTTCCGGGGGATTGATCAGTTCTAACTTAACGCCACGTTCACGGCGCAGCACGTTAATGTCAAAACTTTCAAAACGAGACAACAATTCTTTGCTGTTATCGGTCAAACTACCGGAGTTCAGAACAGCAAGTGAACAGTTGCGAAACAGTTGATAGAGGTCGCTGCTGGCGGTGCGTTTAAGCATATCCACTTCCAGCTGCGACAACATATCCATGGAGCCAAGCGGGCTAATATGTGTAATCAAGAAAAACTCCTTATGGGACGAATATCGTCATTCCCTTTGATTACAATAGCCCTGCCTGATGGCCTTTCACAACTCTATGCGTGAATCCAGTACGCAAAAATGAGAAAAAATTTATTGTCGTACCAGTCGGGTCGTCGATGGGACAAAGTCGCTATTGCTACGCCAGGGGTTAATGTCCAGGCCGCCACGACGGGTATAACGCGCATAGACGCTTAATTTCTCTGGCTGGCAGAAGCGTAGCAGGTCATTAAAAATACGCTCTACGCATTGCTCATGGAACTCGTTGTGATGACGGAAAGAAACCAGATAGCGCAGCAGTTTTTCCCTGTCAATTTTGTGTCCACGGTACTGAATTTGGATTGACCCCCAGTCTGGCTGATGGGTGATCAGACAGTTTGACTTCAGCAAATGGCTGACTAGCGTCTCTTCCACCACTTTTTCACCGCTGGCGGCATTCTCAAGATAGTCAGTGGTAAATTCATAGTTATCGATAGCGATATCCTGTTCATCAATGCAGGTGCCATTGAAATGTCCCATCGGCTGGCCTTCCAGTTCATCAAGACGATATAAGGCCACGCTAACCTTACCCTGGGCACAGGTGCTTAAATCGCGCTCCAGCGTCTGGCGTACCTCCTCCCAGTTATTAAAACGCGTCTGGTTAAAGCTATTGAGATAGAGCTTAAAACTCTTCGACTCAATCAGATTTACGCTGGTGTAATCAAGTTCAACATGACCGACAGCGACCTGTGGCAAACCTTTGGCATTCAGCCAGGAAAGCTCATACAGCGTCCAGATATCCGCGCCGTGAAAAGGCAGGTTATCCGCTTTCAGGCCCAGAGGATCGCGATTCAGACTACGCGGAACGCCTTGCAGCAGGCTGGCGTCATAGGTATCCCGGTAATCGGTTGATTTTCCGAGAGTCAGGCCCGCAAGTGCCTGATGGTTTGTATAAGAAGACATGTTTCACCGTCATAAACCAGATAAACTAAACGACAAGTGTATCTGGTTTAAGTGAAGAGAGAAATTAGTGGACGATTTGACCGCACAAGCCCTGAAAGATTTTACTGCACGCTACTGCGATGCGTGGCATGAAGAGCATAAAAGCTGGCCGTTAAGTGAGGAGCTCTATGGCGTGCCTTCACCATGCATTATTTCAACCACCGATGACGCCGTATACTGGCAACCCCAGCCGTTTACCGGTGAACAAAATGTAAACGCGGTTGAACGGGTGTTTGATATTGTGATACAACCCACAATTCATACATTCTATACAACCCAGTTTGCCGGGGATATGCATGCGCAGTTTGGCGATATCAAACTGACATTACTGCAAACCTGGAGCGAAGACGACTTCCGCCGGGTGCAGGAAAATCTGATTGGTCATCTGGTGACTCAGAAACGGTTAAAACTGCCGCCCACGCTATTTATCGCAACACTGGAAGAAGAGTTAGAGGTCATCTCGGTATGTAATCTCTCTGGTGAAGTGTGCAAAGAGACGCTGGGAACGCGTAAACGGACGCATTTAGCCTCAAATCTTGCGGAATTCCTTAACCAACTTAAGCCTCTTCTGTAATCCAAATACCCCGTCTGGTTGTGAGAGATCTCTTACAGACCCTGTAGGAGATCGCCAGGAAATAAGCGAATACTCAAACAGATAAGAATCGATATTTTTATTTATAATCAATAGATTATATGAAATTTCTTAACTTTCATATGAAATTATCCTTAAGGCTTTGTCTGTAAGCGCCTTGTAAGACTCAGCGAAAAAGACGATTCTATCTTCGTCGACAGGGAGTCAGACAACGAAGTGAACATCAGGATGATGACACTTCTGAAGGACACGCCAGGACGGTGTTTCAGGGAAAGGCTTCTGGATGAAGCGAAGAGGAAAACGCTGGATGCGTTAAAGGACACCTCCAGGATGGAGAATGAGAACCGGTCAGGATGATTCGGTGGGTCAGGAAGGCCAGGGACACTTCAGGATGAAGTATCACATCGGGGTGGTGTGAGCAGGAAGCAATAGTTCAGGATGAACAATTGGTCGCAAGACCAGAGGAAAAGTTGTCAAGGATGAGCAGGGAGCAACAAAAGTAGCTGGATTGCTGCTAAACGAACCGGGAGCACTGTGAATACAGTGCTCCCTTTTTTTATTCCTGCTATCCTTCGCGGCAGTTTTTTCTTATTGAGGTTGCTTTATGACCACTCATGACCGCGTTCGTCTTCAGTTGCAGGCGCTTGAATCGTTACTGCGTGAACATCAGCACTGGCGAAACGATGAGCCCCAGCCGCATCAATTCAACAGTACCCAACCGTTCTTTATGGACACCATGGAACCACTGGAGTGGTTGCAGTGGGTGCTTATCCCACGAATGCACGATTTATTAGATAACAACCAGCCATTACCGGGGGCATTTGCCGTGGCGCCGTACTATGAAATGGCGCTGGCGACGGATCACCCGCAACGCACGCTTATTCTGGCGGAACTGGAAAAGCTGGATGCCCTTTTTGCGGATGACGCAAACTGATGCTGGAAATACTCTACCAGGATGAATGGCTGGTTGCGGTAAATAAACCGTCCGGCTGGCTGGTCCACCGTAGCTGGCTGGATCGCGATGAGAAAGTGGTGGTCATGCAAACCGTGCGTGACCAGATAGGCCAGCACGTGTTTACCGCGCATCGCCTGGACAGACCTACTTCCGGCGTATTGCTGATGGGACTGTCCAGCGAAGCTGGACGGCTGCTGGCACAACAGTTTGAACAGCATCAAATCCAGAAACGTTACCATGCGATAGTTCGTGGCTGGCTAATGGAAGAAGCGGTGCTGGATTATCCACTGGTGGAAGAACTGGACAAAATCGCTGATAAATTTGCCCGTGAAGATAAAGGGCCACAGCCAGCGGTAACGCATTATCGCGGTCTGGCGACGGTAGAAATGCCAGTCGCAACCGGACGTTATCCGACCACGCGCTACGGCTTGGTGGAACTGGAGCCGAAAACCGGACGCAAACATCAGCTCCGACGCCATCTCGCCCATTTGCGTCATCCAATTATTGGCGACAGCAAACATGGCGATTTACGCCAGAATCGCAGTGGGGCTGAACATTTTGGCCTCCAGCGGTTAATGCTACATGCCAGCCAGTTATCATTGACGCATCCGTTCACCGGCGAACCGCTGACTATTCACGCGGGTCTGGACGACACCTGGATGCAGGCGTTATCACAATTTGGCTGGCGTGGTCTGCTTCCTGAAAATGAAAGGGTTGAGTTCAGTGCGCCATCAGGTCAGGATGGTGAGATAAGTTCCTAATCCAGGGAGAAAACGGTATGGCGGAAATTGGTATTTTTGTGGGCACCATGTACGGAAATTCACTGTTAGTGGCGGAGGAAGCGGAAGCAATTCTGACTGCGCAGGGGCACAAAGCCACGGTGTTTGAAGATCCAGAATTAAGCGACTGGCTGCTCTATCAGGACAAGTTCGTTCTGGTGGTTACGTCCACGACCGGGCAAGGCGACCTGCCTGACAGCATTGTGCCGCTTTTTCAGGGAATCAAAGATAGCCTTGGTTTTCAGCCGAATCTTCGTTATGGCGTAATTGCGCTCGGCGACAGTAGCTATGTGAATTTCTGCAACGGCGGCAAACAGTTCGATGCCTTGTTGCAGGAACAGAGTGCGCAGCGGATAGGGGAAATGCTGCTGATTGACGCCAGTGAGAACCCGGAACCGGAAACGGAATCAAACCCGTGGGTCGAACATTGGGGCACGCTGTTGTCCTGACAAATTGCCGTTTTAAGCAAACTGAATCGAATCCTTTCAGGCAAATGCCAGTAAAAACTTGCAAATGTGACGGTTTTTTACTGGCGTTTGCCTGGAGTCAAGCGATCCATTTCATACTCTTCTTTATTTCTCCGTTATAACCCTTCCTTTCTTGTTCTTGTTTTCATTTCCGTGAAGTTGATTCCACCGTCCAGGGCTAATGCCAAAATCGGGCCTCATTGAACGCATTAATGTTGTGTTGTTGCACGGTGAGCCGCTATGGCGCGCTTTTTATACTGCTATTGCCAGATATAAACACGCGCCGCATTCGGCGAACGACCTATAAAAACGGCAAAAAACACCCTACGTCACCTCTGATTTCCTGGCGGTATTGCAGTCCAGAGTGAGCGTGGCTAACGCGAATTTTCAGGAGTGCAACAATGAGTTCTTTAAGTCAGGCTGCGAGCAGTGTTGAAAAACGCACGAATGCTCGTTACTGGATAGTGGTGATGTTGTTTATCGTCACATCCTTCAACTACGGCGACCGCGCTACGCTCTCTATCGCCGGTTCAGAAATGGCCAAAGATATCGGCCTTGATCCCGTGGGAATGGGTTATGTGTTCTCTGCTTTCTCATGGGCTTATGTAATAGGGCAGATCCCAGGTGGCTGGTTGTTGGATCGCTTTGGTTCAAAACGCGTCTACTTCTGGTCGATCTTTATCTGGTCGATGTTTACCTTGCTGCAAGGCTTCGTCGATATCTTTAGTGGATTCGGCATTATCGTTGCCCTGTTTACGCTGCGCTTCCTGGTCGGGCTTGCTGAAGCGCCCTCTTTCCCCGGCAACAGTCGCATTGTAGCGGCCTGGTTTCCTGCGCAGGAAAGGGGAACGGCGGTGTCGATTTTTAACTCCGCACAATACTTCGCAACGGTTATCTTCGCGCCGATTATGGGCTGGCTGACTCATGAAGTGGGCTGGTCACACGTTTTCTTCTTTATGGGCGGTCTGGGCATTGTCATCAGCTTTATCTGGTTGCAAGTCATCCACGAGCCAAATCAACATCCGGGCGTAAATCAGAAAGAGCTGGACTACATTGCTGCGGGCGGGGCGCTGATCAATATGGATCAGCAAAACACCAAAGTTAAAGTGCCGTTCAGCGTGAAGTGGGGGCAGATCAAACAGTTGCTAGGTTCGCGGATGATGATCGGCGTTTATATCGGTCAGTATTGTATCAACGCCATGACTTACTTCTTTATCACCTGGTTCCCGGTTTATCTGGTGCAGGCGCGTGGGATGTCAATTCTGAAAGCGGGCTTTGTGGCTTCTGTTCTGGCGGTTTGCGGTTTTATCGGCGGCGTGCTGGGTGGGATTATTTCTGACTGGCTGATGCGTCGCACGGGTTCGCTGAACATTGCGCGTAAAACGCCGATCGTGATGGGCATGCTGCTGTCGATGGTGATGGTGTTCTGTAACTACGTCAACGTTGAGTGGATGATCATCGGCTTTATGGCGCTGGCCTTCTTCGGTAAGGGCATCGGGGCGCTGGGTTGGGCCGTAATGGCAGATACCGCGCCAAAAGAGATTAGTGGTCTTTCCGGTGGCCTGTTCAACATGTTCGGTAACATTTCTGGCATCGTCACGCCAATCGCAATTGGTTATATCGTTGGCACGACTGGCTCGTTTAATGGGGCGCTGATTTATGTTGGGGTTCATGCCTTAATCGCGGTACTGAGCTACCTGGTGCTGGTGGGCGATATCAAGCGTATTGAGCTGAAACCTGTCGCGGGAAAGTAAGATGATAACCCAGATTAACATCCCGGCTCCTGAATTTCTGACCGTAAACGTCCCGTTTTCGGCCGTCATTGATTCTGAATAAGGACATAAACATGAGTTCTCAATTTACGACGCCTGTTGTTACTGAAATGCAGGTCATCCCGGTGGCGGGTCATGACAGTATGCTGATGAATCTGAGTGGTGCACACGCACCGTTCTTCACGCGTAATATTGTGATTATCAAAGATAATTCTGGTCACACTGGCGTAGGGGAAATTCCCGGCGGCGAGAAAATCCGTAAAACGCTGGAAGATGCGATTCCGCTGGTGGTGGGTAAAACGCTGGGCGAGTACAAAAACGTTCTGACGCTGGTGCGTAACACGTTTGCCGATCGTGATGCTGGCGGGCGTGGTTTGCAGACTTTTGACCTGCGTACCACGATTCATGTGGTGACTGGAATTGAAGCGGCAATGCTGGATCTGCTGGGGCAGCATCTGGGGGTTAACGTGGCGTCGTTGCTGGGCGATGGTCAACAGCGTAGCGAAGTCGAAATGCTCGGTTATCTGTTCTTTGTCGGCAATCGCAACGCTACACCGCTGCCGTATCAAAGCCAGCCGGATGACTCATGCGACTGGTATCGCCTGCGTCACGAAGAAGCGATGACGCCGGATGCTGTGGTGCGCCTGGCGGAAGCAGCATATGAAAAATATGGTTTTAATGATTTCAAACTGAAGGGCGGTGTACTGGCCGGAGAAGAAGAAGCCGAGTCTATTGTGGCGCTGGCGAAACGCTTCCCGCAGGCGCGTATTACGCTCGATCCTAACGGTGCCTGGTCGCTGAACGAAGCGATTAAAATTGGTAAATACCTGAAAGGTTCTCTGGCTTATGCAGAAGATCCGTGTGGTGCGGAGCAAGGTTTCTCCGGGCGTGAAGTGATGGCAGAGTTCCGTCGCGCAACTGGCCTGCCGACTGCAACCAATATGATAGCCACCGACTGGCGGCAGATGGGCCATACGCTCTCGTTACAATCCGTTGATATCCCGCTGGCTGACCCGCATTTCTGGACGATGCAAGGTTCAGTGCGTGTGGCGCAAATGTGCCATGAATTTGGCCTGACCTGGGGTTCACACTCTAACAACCACTTCGATATTTCCCTGGCGATGTTTACCCATGTTGCCGCTGCTGCACCGGGTAAAATCACCGCGATTGATACACACTGGATCTGGCAGGAAGGCAATCAGCGCCTGACCAAAGAACCGTTCGAGATCAAAGGCGGTCTGGTTCAGGTGCCAGAAAAACCGGGGTTGGGTGTAGAAATCGATATGGATCAAGTGATGAAAGCCCATGAGCTGTATCAGAAACACGGGCTTGGCGCGCGTGATGATGCGATGGGAATGCAGTACCTGATTCCTGGCTGGACGTTCGATAACAAGCGTCCGTGCATGGTGCGTTAAGACAGAAAACCAAAACCGGCTCTGTCTGGAGCCGGTTTGAGACTGATGTCAAACGCAAAAATTGCTTGATGCGCTGCGCTTATCAAGCCTACATGATTTTTTAATTCATTGAATTTAATTGGTTTTGTAGGCCGGATAAGGCGTTAACGCCGCATCCGGCATAAACACAGGCACTTTGCCCTCAATCAAAAACCGACTTCATAAGAAGCCGGTTTTTACTCGATAAAATATTTATTACCCAAGAATTTTGCTGGCTTCTCGCGCCACATTATCCATCTCGTCCAGCAATTCCAGAAGCTCTGGCTCCAAATCTTCTTCTTTAGTACCGCTGCGTAGCTGTTGTTCAATCAGCTGGCAGAGATTCTTCATACGCGGCACACCGCTATAGCCGCAACTGCCATGCAGTTTATGAATCAAATCAACCAGGCCTTCCGGGTTTTCTCCAACCAGTTGTTCCTCAACTTTGTTGCGAACTTCTGGCAGGAAATCGAGCAACATTTGCAGCATATCGCGCGCTAAATCGGTTTTTCCTGCTGCCTGGCGTAGTGCCAGTTGCCAGTCGAGGGTTGCATTCTGGTTCACCACAATTTCGTTCACTTCTGGTGTTACGACGCGAGAGGAAATACCGCTGCCAGGCTTGTAGCGCAACAGCAAATTATGCAATCGCTCTTCTTCAATCGGTTTTGCCAGATAATCGCTCATCCCCGCGCCAAGCAGTTTCTCTTTTTGCCCTGCCATCGCATGTGCCGTTACCGCGATAACCGGCGTTTGCTGCTGATGTGGGAGCTGGTGGATGAGTTCGCACGCCCGAATGCCGTCCATGTCCGGCATTTGAATATCCATTAAGATTAAATCGAACGGCATCTGTTTTGCTCGTTCAACGGCCTGATGCCCGCTATCGCAAAGCTCCACATGTTGCACCATATCTTCCAGCAACGCGCCGATAAGTTTCAGGTTAGCGGGGTTGTCATCAACCGCCATGACTGTCATTGCCAGCTTACTTTCATCGGTAACAGGCAAAAGTGTGTTTTGTTTGTGATGACAAAATTCCGTCAGTGCTGGCAACAGGCGCGTAGGCGTTAACGGTTTCAGTAGACACGCGCCGATACCATCTTGCTTGAGTTTTTCGGCATTGACCTGTGCATGACAAGGAAGCGCCAGCATCAGGAAATCGGTCATTGACACCGCTTGCGCCAACCGCTCATGTTGTATCGTCAGCGGCTCGCGGAAGGTCACTGCAATCCCTAACAACATCATGTCGTAATGCGCGGGAGGCAGCGCGGAGAACGTTGGGCTATAAACCACTTCCAGCGGCGTTTCACTTAAAATATCCAGCGTACATTGTGCTGCTGCGGAGTTCGGTTCGACATAGGCAAGACGCTTACCGGCGAGGCACTGGGTAGATGGCCCTTCGATAATAATATTCGGGTTCAGATCGAGATTAATGTGGAACCAGAAGGTAGAACCGCGATTCGGCTGGCTATGGAACGAAATATCGCCGCCCATTTCATTAACCAGTTTCTGTGTGATCACCAGCCCCAGCCCGGTGCCACCATGACGGCGGGAAATACTGGCATCAGCCTGTCGGAAGGCCTGGAATAAGCGCGATTGATCGCGTTCAGGAATACCAATACCGGTATCACGAATCTGCACTTCAATCTGCACTTTGGTATTACTTAGCGCACGTTTTTCTACCAGAATATCAATGTTGCCATTCTCGGTGAATTTAATCGCATTCCCCACCAGGTTAGTGATGATTTGTTGTAAACGCAGTGGGTCACCAATAACGTTATCGGGCACGTCGCTTTTAATATTGAGCGTTAATTCCAGCCCTTTATCGTGAGAAGAATGTGCCAGCAGGGTAACGACTTCATCCAGCGTGCTACGCAATGGGAACGGAATACTTTCCAGAATCAGCTTGCCCGCTTCCAGTTTCGAGAAGTCGAGAACATCATTAATAATTGCCAGCAAATTATTTGCCGAACGTTCAATGGTATTCAGGTGATCGCGCTGTGTTGGCGTTAATTCTGTTTTCAGCGTCAGGCGGGTAAAGCCAATAACACCATTCAGCGGTGTACGCAGCTCATGTGACATATTCGCCAGAAACTCGGATTTAATACGTGCCGCTTCCTGGGCGCGCTTTTTCGCCAAATCCAACTCAACGTTCTGAATTTCCATTTGCTCTAGCGTTTCCCGCAGATCGGACGTCGCCTGGTCGATATTGTGCTGCATCTCTTCGTGATAAGCTGCCAGCGACATTGCCATCGAGTTGATACCGTTTTTCAGCATATCCAGCTCGCCGAGCATAAATCCTTCCACCCGGCTGTCGAGTTGCCCACGACGGATGCGGTCGACGGTATTCACCATGTTACGAATTGGACCGGTTACATCGCGCATTAAGCGCCAGCCAAAAATAAGCGCAATACCGATACAAAACAGCATCATCACACTGGAAATAAAGATCTCTTTATATTGCTGCAAGCGAACCGATTTAAGATCCAGCTCAAGCGCAATATATCCCAACATATTCTGGCTATTTTTGGCATCACTACTGGGCGATTCGTCGGGGGAATAACTCTCAGAAATAATCGGTGTGCGCAGGATCATAATGTCGCCGTCACGTGTGACAGTGAGCTGGCGAGGAAACGGCACGTTGCTGCCGAGCTGCATTGATGAAGGATCAAGATGAAAATTGGAGGTGACAAAGAGTCGGTTATTTTCATCATAAACCGAAATCGCGCGAACAATATCGGAATGGCGACGATGCAGTACGCTTATTAACTGACCGATAGATTCGCGATTTTGCAGGCTCATGCCATATTCAGTAGAAACTGCAAGCGGCTCAATAATGCTGGCACCGGCATCTTCCAGTTGACGCTGCAAGTCGTTATAGCGATGCACGACGAAAAAGATACTCAGCAATAAACCAATAAGGACGGTCGGTGCCAGGATCAGAATCATCATGCGTGCGCGCAGGCTGTAGTTGGTCATGGAGTTCCGTTATGGGACAATTAAGGTCACACTGTTAAATTGAGAAAGTCTCGCCAATGGCGCAATTCTACTCTGCAAAACGACGCACGACGACGCGTCAGATCATAACCGTTTCAGTCAACGACCTCGACTCTTTTGGTCAGGGCGTGGCGCGACATAACGGCAAAACGCTATTTATCCCCGGATTATTGCCGCAGGAAAAAGCGGAAGTTACTGTTACTGAAGATAAAAAACAGTATGCCCGCGCTAAAGTCGTACGGCGGTTAAGCGACAGTCCGGAACGCGAAACGCCACGCTGCCCTCATTTTGGCGTATGCGGTGGCTGTCAGCAACAACACGCCAGCGTGGATTTACAGCAGCGAAGCAAAAGTGCGGCGCTCGCCCGGTTAATGAAACACGACGTATCTGAAGTGATCGCCGACGTCCCCTGGGGCTATCGGCGGCGTGCGCGTTTAAGTCTGAACTTTCAGCCGAAAACACAACAACTCCAGATGGGATTTCGCAAAGCGGGTTCCAGTGACATTGTCGATGTTAAACAATGCCCTGTTTTAGTGCCCCAACTTGAAGCATTGCTGCCCAAAGTCAGAGCATGTCTGACGAGCTTACAGGGAATGCGCCACCTTGGGCATGTTGAACTGGTGCAGGCAACCAGCGGCACGCTGATAATTTTGCGCCATACCGCACTGCTAAGTTCGGCTGATCGCGAAAAACTGGAACGCTTTTCGCATTCTGAAGGCCTGGATCTGTATCTCGCCCCCGATAGTGAGATACTCGAAACGGTCTCTGGTGAGATGCCCTGGTATGACTCAAACGGGTTGCGCTTAACTTTTAGCCCGCGCGATTTTATTCAGGTCAACGCGGGTGTGAACCAGAAAATGGTGGCGCGCGCGCTGGAGTGGCTTGATGTGCAACCTGACGAGCGCGTGCTGGATCTGTTCTGCGGCATGGGCAATTTTACGCTGCCGTTAGCCACTCGTGCGGCAAACGTAGTGGGCGTAGAAGGTGTTCCGGCACTGGTGGAAAAAGGCCAGCAGAATGCGCGCCTTAATGGCTTACAAAATGTGACGTTTTATCACGAAAATCTTGAAGAAGATGTCACAAAGCAGCCGTGGGCGAAAAGCGGCTTCGATAAAGTGTTGCTGGACCCAGCGCGAGCAGGTGCCGCAGGTGTTATGCAACAAATTATAAAACTGGAACCCATTCGTATAGTTTATGTATCCTGTAACCCTGCAACGCTGGCTCGGGATAGCGAAGCGTTATTAAAAGCAGGATATACCATTGCGCGGCTGGCGATGCTGGATATGTTCCCACACACGGGACATCTGGAATCGATGGTACTTTTCTCGCGCGTAAAATAGTTACGATTTGCTGATTTCGGCAGGTCTGGTCCCTAAAGGAGAGGACGATGGTTGCGGTAAGAAGTGCACATATCAATAAGGCTGGTGAATTTGATCCGCAAAAATGGATCGCAAGTCTGGGTATTACCAGCCAGAAGTCGTGTGAGTGCTTAGCCGAAACCTGGGCGTATTGTCTGCAGCAGACGCAGGGGCATCCGGATGCCAGTCTGCTATTGTGGCGTGGTGTTGAGATGGTGGAAATCCTCTCGACATTAAGTATGGACATTGACACGCTGCGGGCGGCGCTGCTGTTCCCTCTGGCGGATGCCAACGTAGTCAGCGAAGATGTGCTGCGTGAGAGCGTCGGTAAGTCGGTCGTGAATCTCATTCACGGTGTGCGTGATATGGCGGCGATCCGCCAGCTGAAAGCGACGCACACCGATTCTGTATCCTCCGAACAGGTCGATAACGTTCGCCGGATGTTATTGGCGATGGTCGATGATTTTCGCTGCGTGGTCATCAAACTGGCAGAGCGTATTGCTCATCTGCGCGAAGTAAAAGACGCGCCGGAAGATGAACGCGTACTGGCGGCAAAAGAGTGCACCAATATCTACGCGCCGCTGGCGAACCGTCTCGGGATCGGGCAACTGAAATGGGAGCTGGAAGATTACTGCTTCCGTTATCTCCACCCGACCGAATACAAACGCATTGCAAAACTGCTGCATGAACGCCGCCTCGACCGCGAACACTACATCGAAGAGTTTGTCGGTCATCTGCGCGCTGAGATGAAAGCTGAAGGCGTTAAAGCTGAAGTGTATGGTCGTCCGAAACACATCTACAGCATCTGGCGCAAAATGCAGAAAAAGAATCTCGCCTTTGATGAGCTGTTTGATGTGCGTGCAGTACGTATTGTCGCCGAGCGTTTACAGGACTGCTACGCCGCGTTGGGGATAGTGCACACTCACTATCGCCATCTGCCGGATGAGTTCGACGATTACGTCGCGAACCCGAAACCGAACGGTTATCAGTCTATTCACACCGTGGTGCTGGGGCCGGGCGGTAAAACCGTTGAGATCCAAATCCGCACCAAACAGATGCATGAAGATGCAGAACTGGGCGTTGCTGCGCACTGGAAATACAAAGAAGGCGCGGCTGCTGGCGGCACACGTTCGGGACATGAAGACCGGATTGCCTGGCTGCGTAAACTGATTGCGTGGCAGGAAGAGATGGCCGATTCCGGCGAAATGCTCGACGAAGTACGCAGCCAGGTCTTTGACGACCGGGTGTACGTCTTTACGCCGAAAGGTGATGTCGTTGATTTGCCTGCGGGATCAACGCCGCTGGACTTCGCTTACCACATCCATAGTGATGTCGGACACCGCTGCATCGGGGCAAAAATTGGCGGGCGCATCGTGCCGTTCACCTACCAGTTGCAGATGGGCGACCAGATCGAAATTATCACCCAGAAACAGCCGAACCCCAGCCGTGACTGGTTAAACCCAAACCTCGGTTACGTCACAACCAGCCGTGGGCGTTCGAAAATTCACGCCTGGTTCCGTAAACAGGATCGTGACAAAAACATTCTGGCTGGGCGGCAAATCCTTGACGACGAGCTGGAACATCTGGGGATCAGCCTGAAAGAAGCAGAAAAACACCTGCTGCCGCGTTACAACTTCAATGATGTTGATGAGTTGCTGGCGGCGATTGGCGGCGGGGATATCCGTCTCAATCAGATGGTGAACTTCCTGCAATCGCAATTTAATAAGCCGAGTGCCGAAGAGCAGGACGCCGCCGCGCTGAAGCAGCTTCAGCAAAAAAGCTATACGCCGCAAAACCGCAGTAAAGATAACGGTCGCGTGGTGGTAGAAGGTGTCGGCAACCTGATGCACCACATCGCGCGCTGCTGCCAGCCGATTCCTGGGGATGAGATTGTCGGCTTTATTACCCAGGGACGTGGTATTTCAGTACACCGCGCCGATTGCGAACAACTGGCGGAACTGCGCTCTCATGCGCCGGAACGCATTGTTGACGCGGTATGGGGCGAAAGCTACTCCGCTGGGTATTCGCTGGTGGTTCGCGTAACGGCGAACGATCGTAGCGGTCTGTTGCGTGATATCACCACCATTCTCGCCAACGAGAAGGTGAACGTACTGGGCGTTGCCAGCCGTAGCGATACCAAACAGCAACTGGCGACCATCGACATGACCATTGAGATTTATAACCTGCAGGTGCTGGGGCGCGTGCTGGGTAAGCTCAATCAGGTGCCGGACGTTATCGACGCGCGTCGGTTGCACGGGAATTAATCTTACATAGCTGGATATGGCGTCAGCCGTATCCAGCGATATCTTTTACTCGAAGGTATTACACCTGACAGACCCGCAATTTTCAGGACATTCCAATGAATCAAATCGACCGTTTGCTCACTATTATGCAGCGTCTTCGCGACCCGGATAACGGCTGCCCGTGGGATAAAGAGCAGACATTCGCCTCTATTGCACCTTATACCCTTGAAGAAACCTACGAAGTGCTGGATGCCATTGCCCGCGAAGATTTTGACGATCTGCGCGGTGAACTCGGCGATCTGCTGTTCCAGGTGGTGTTTTACGCGCAAATGGCCCAGGAAGAAGGGCGCTTTGACTTTAATGATATTTGCGCTGCGATTAGCGATAAATTAGAGCGTCGCCATCCACATGTTTTTGCCGACAGTTCTGCCGAAAACAGCAGTGAAGTGCTTGCCCGTTGGGAGCAAATAAAAACTGAAGAACGCGCACAGAAAGCGCAGCATTCGGCGCTGGACGATATTCCTCGTAGTTTACCGGCCTTAATGCGTGCGCAAAAAATCCAGAAACGCTGCGCCAACGTTGGCTTCGACTGGACAACACTTGGCCCCGTGGTCGATAAAGTCTACGAAGAGATCGACGAGGTGATGTACGAGGCGCGGCAGGCTGTTGTCGACCAGGCTAAACTGGAGGAAGAAATGGGTGACCTGCTGTTTGCTACGGTCAACCTGGCTCGCCATTTAGGGACAAAAGCGGAAATTGCATTGCAAAAAGCAAACGAAAAATTCGAGCGTCGTTTTCGCGAAGTGGAGCGTATTGTTGCCGCGCGTGGACTGGAAATGACAGGTGTTGACCTCGAAACAATGGAAGAAGTCTGGCAACAGGTAAAACGGCAGGAAATTGATCTCTAAGGGAATTACGCGGTCAAGCGCGATTTGTGTCATTTTTTAAATGACAAGCGATTGATTTGCGTCAAAAACATTTACCCCAAAGGGGCTATTTTCTCACTCCTGATTTCAATAGTGCGCTGGCGAAGAGGAGGGATAATGAAAGTTTGTGGCACAGGTCATGTTCGGGTATACTGCTTTCCCGTCCTGGTTATTCCATCGTCTTTTCAACCTAACTTCTCAGGTTCAGCATGACAACGAACTATATTTTTGTGACCGGCGGGGTCGTATCCTCTCTGGGTAAAGGCATTGCCGCAGCCTCCCTCGCAGCCATTCTTGAAGCCCGTGGCCTCAATGTGACCATCATGAAACTGGATCCGTACATCAACGTCGATCCAGGTACTATGAGCCCAATCCAACACGGGGAAGTGTTCGTTACTGAAGACGGCGCTGAAACCGACCTGGACCTGGGGCACTACGAGCGTTTCATTCGTACCAAAATGAGCCGCCGTAACAACTTCACCACGGGTCGTATCTACTCTGACGTTCTGCGTAAAGAACGCCGTGGCGACTACCTTGGCGCAACCGTACAGGTTATCCCGCACATTACTAACGCTATCAAAGAACGCGTTCTTGCCGGTGGCGAAGGCCACGACGTGGTTCTGGTCGAAATCGGCGGTACTGTAGGTGATATTGAATCTCTGCCGTTCCTCGAAGCGATTCGCCAGTTGGCTGTTGAAATTGGCCGCGAACATACTCTGTTTATGCACCTGACGCTGGTGCCGTACATGGCAGCGTCTGGTGAAGTCAAAACTAAACCGACTCAGCACTCTGTAAAAGAGCTGCTCTCTATCGGTATCCAGCCTGACATCCTGATTTGTCGTTCAGATCGCGCCGTACCGGCAAACGAACGTGCGAAGATTGCATTGTTCTGTAATGTTCCGGAAAAAGCGGTTATTTCTCTGAAAGACGTCGATTCCATCTATAAAATTCCGGGCCTGTTGAAATCTCAGGGGCTGGACGATTATATTTGTAAACGATTCAGCTTGAACTGCCCGGAAGCGGATCTGTCCGAATGGGAACAGGTTATCTTTGAAGAAGCGAATCCGGTGAGTGAAGTCACCATCGGTATGGTCGGTAAGTACATCGAACTGCCGGACGCTTACAAATCCGTGATTGAAGCACTGAAACACGGTGGGCTGAAGAATCGTGTCAGCGTCAACATCAAACTGATCGATTCACAAGATGTTGAAACGCGCGGTGTTGAAATCCTTAAAGGTCTGGACGCGATCCTCGTACCTGGCGGTTTCGGCTATCGTGGCGTAGAAGGCATGATTACTACCGCACGCTTTGCGCGTGAGAACAATATTCCTTATCTGGGCATTTGCCTGGGTATGCAGGTGGCGTTAATTGATTACGCTCGACATGTTGCCAACATGGAGAACGCCAACTCTACGGAATTTGTGCCAGACTGTAAGTACCCGGTTGTGGCGCTGATTACCGAGTGGCGTGATGAAAACGGCAACGTTGAAGTTCGTAGCGAGAAGAGCGATCTCGGTGGCACCATGCGTCTCGGCGCACAGCAGTGCCAGTTGGTTGACGATAGCCTGGTTCGCCAGCTGTACAATGCGCCGACAATTGTTGAGCGTCATCGTCACCGTTACGAAGTCAACAACATGCTGTTGAAACAGATTGAAGATGCAGGTCTGCGCGTTGCGGGCCGTTCCGGGGATGATCAGTTGGTCGAGATCATCGAAGTTCCGAATCACCCGTGGTTCGTGGCTTGTCAGTTCCATCCGGAGTTTACTTCTACTCCACGTGATGGCCACCCGCTGTTTGCCGGCTTTGTGAAAGCCGCCAGCGAGTTCCAGAAACGTCAGGCGAAGTAAGTAAAAAAGTTAGAACGGCAACGCGTACCCAGGGTACGCGTTGTTTGTCTGGAGTTTTAGTTTAACTAGTGACTTGAGGAAACCCTAATGTCCAAAATCGTAAAAATCATCGGTCGTGAAATCATCGACTCCCGTGGTAACCCGACTGTTGAAGCCGAAGTACACCTGGAGGGTGGTTTCGTCGGTATGGCAGCTGCTCCGTCAGGTGCTTCTACTGGTTCCCGTGAAGCACTGGAACTGCGCGATGGCGACAAATCCCGTTTCCTGGGCAAAGGCGTAACCAAAGCTGTTGCTGCGGTAAACGGCCCGATCGCTCAGGCGCTGATTGGCAAAGATGCTAAAGATCAGGCTGGCATTGACAAGATCATGATCGACCTGGACGGCACCGAAAACAAATCCAAATTCGGCGCGAACGCAATCCTGGCTGTATCTCTGGCTAACGCCAAAGCTGCTGCAGCTGCTAAAGGTATGCCGCTGTACGAGCACATCGCTGAACTGAACGGCACTCCGGGCAAATACTCTATGCCGGTTCCGATGATGAACATCATCAACGGTGGTGAGCACGCTGACAACAACGTTGATATCCAGGAATTCATGATTCAGCCGGTTGGCGCGAAAACTGTGAAAGAAGCCATCCGCATGGGTTCTGAAGTTTTCCATCACCTGGCAAAAGTTCTGAAAGCGAAAGGCATGAACACTGCTGTTGGTGACGAAGGTGGCTATGCGCCGAACCTGGGTTCCAACGCTGAAGCTCTGGCTGTTATCGCTGAAGCTGTTAAAGCTGCTGGTTATGAACTGGGCAAAGACATCACTCTGGCGATGGACTGCGCAGCTTCTGAATTCTACAAAGACGGTAAATACGTTCTGGCTGGCGAAGGCAACAAAGCGTTCACCTCTGAAGAATTTACTCACTTCCTGGAAGAACTGACCAAACAGTACCCGATCGTTTCTATCGAAGACGGTCTGGACGAATCTGACTGGGACGGTTTCGCATACCAGACCAAAGTTCTGGGCGACAAAATCCAGCTGGTTGGTGACGACCTGTTCGTAACCAACACCAAGATCCTGAAAGAAGGTATCGAAAAAGGTATCGCTAACTCCATCCTGATCAAATTCAACCAGATCGGTTCTCTGACCGAAACTCTGGCTGCAATCAAGATGGCGAAAGACGCTGGCTACACTGCAGTTATCTCTCACCGTTCTGGTGAAACTGAAGACGCTACCATCGCTGACCTGGCTGTTGGTACTGCTGCAGGCCAGATCAAAACCGGTTCTATGAGCCGTTCTGACCGTGTTGCTAAATACAACCAGCTGATTCGTATTGAAGAAGCTCTGGGCGAAAAAGCACCGTACAACGGTCGTAAAGAGATCAAAGGCCAGGCATAAGTCTGACTTAGCATCTTAATAAAAAACCCGCTTCGGCGGGTTTTTTTACGTCCATTTATAGCACAGCCGCTGCGCATGACCGGGCGGGGGAAATCTGCAATAATTAACAATTATCCACTTTACAGAGAATGCTATGCAGTACCCGATTAACGAGATGTTCCAGACCCTGCAAGGTGAGGGTTACTTTACCGGCGTCCCCGCCATTTTTATTCGTTTACAGGGATGCCCGGTCGGCTGTGCCTGGTGTGATACCAAACACACATGGGAAAAACTTGAGGATCGGGAAGTTTCTCTTTTTAGCATTTTGGCGAAAACCAAAGAGAGTGATAAGTGGGGGGCTGCGAGCAGCGAAGATTTGTTAGCGGTCATAAGTCGTCAGGGGTATACCGCGCGTCACGTGGTGATTACTGGTGGTGAACCTTGCATTCATGATTTGCTGCCATTGACTGACCTGCTAGAAAAGAACGGTTTTAGCTGCCAGATCGAAACCAGCGGCACTCATGAGGTGCGTTGCACACCGAATACCTGGGTTACCGTGTCGCCAAAGCTGAACATGCGCGGCGGCTATGAAGTGTTGTCTCAGGCGCTGGAACGAGCTAATGAAATTAAACATCCGGTTGGACGCGTACGGGATATTGAAGCACTGGATGAATTGTTGGCGACGCTGACCGATGATAAACCGCGAGTCATTGCCCTTCAGCCGATTAGTCAGAAAGAAGATGCCACGCGTTTATGTATCGATACCTGCATTGCGCGGAACTGGCGTTTGTCGATGCAAACGCATAAATATTTGAATATTGCCTGACTAAACATTTATAAGCGTTATAAATGGGTGGAACCTGTAAAAGAATTCCACTCATTTATATTCTTTGTCGCCTCTGAAAAACCTCCATTTTGCCCATCATGGACTAATCATTGCCATTCTCTACAAATTCTGTGGCGTTAATTTTTCGCTGGAGTGAAAATTATTGCGGTGAAGTTTGGCAGATTTTAATTTTTATAGATTTATTTTAAATATTTACCTTTTCAGTCAATGGATTAAGTGCTCTTTAACATAGTAGATGTGTTGTTTGTGTGATCCTGTAAAGTTAGTAGATTGTGACTGGCTTAAAAAATCATTAATTAATAATAGGTTATGTTTAGAGAGTTCCCCGCGTCAGTGGGGATAAACCGTGGACCATTCTTCTTGTGTTCATGCTGGTAGTGAGTTCCCCGCGTCAGCGGGGATAAACCGTATTCACCGAACGCAGGTCTGGCCGCTGATAAGAGTTCCCCGCGTCAGCGGGGATAAACCTTTCAGTAGGGTTCAGCCCGGGCAGTTTCCCGCCCGGTCTTCCTTACTTACGCATTCGACCAGCTCTGGATCGAATCCGCACTCCCCAGCTCACCATGCATCACTTCATACGATTTTTTCAAAATCACATCAGTGTGTTTGGTTAGGTCTTTGAAAATGCCTTTATTCATCGCGTCGTAGCGTTTGGCATTGCACTCAACAGGCATAAAGATATCTTTCACGCGAACCATTTTGTCGACTGCCGTTGCGTAATCCGGATACAGACCCAGACCTACCGCCGTATTGATTGCTGCTCCCAAACTTGCACAGCCGTTAATGGCGTTACGCCGTGCCGGAAGGTTGAACACGTCGGCAAAAATTTGCATAAACAGATCGCTGTTCGAACCGCCGCCAGTAATGATCACATGTTTGGCAAAGTGATTCATTTCATTACACATATTGTCGTAATTATTCTTCAGCGTCAGTGCCACGCTTTCCAGAATCGAACGATATATCCATGCGTAGTCCATGCTGGAATCAAAGCCGATCATAATCCCGCGTTTATACGGTTCCCACGGGTTGGTCAGCCAGTCCAGCACCGTCATCAGTCCGTTACAACCCGGTGGTACGCAAGACGCCTTTTTGTTGAGCAAATCCTCCGGCGACAGATTCTGCGCTTTGGCATCCTGAATTAACGACTCGCCCAACATGTCGCGTAGCCAGCTCACCGTCCACATACCTTTGCGAATACCGTAACCTTCATACAGCAACGTTTGCGGAATAGAAGACATAATTGGCCAGTACGCTACCGGATCTTTCGGTAGTGCTTTGCCGTTCATCATCAGCGCGATATAGGTGCCTAATGAAATCACTGCCGTTTCATCGTCCAGTAACCCGGCACCTAGTGCTTCTACCGGTTTATCACTGGTGGTACACACTACCGGCAGTCCTGCCGGGAAATGTGTCGCAAGTGCAGCTTGTGGTGTTATATGCCCAAGCACGGTGCCCGGCATTTGCACATCAAACAGCATCCGGCGCGGGATATTAAACTTCTCCATTACCGCAGCATCTTCGCTCCATGCCCAGGTCTTATAATCCACCGGCCATTGACCAAAGTAGTTGGCGATATTGTCTTTAAACTCGCCCGTTAAACGGTGCGTCAAATAACCCGAAAAAGAGGTGACATACGCCACATCAGGATTAGTGTGTTTGTAGGGACGCGTTACGCGTGCATCCTGCCAGCTAATCAACGGCGCGGCTGGCGTGCCATCGGCTTTCAATAACGCACGGCAACAACGGATTGATCCCAGACCAATGCCAACAATATCTTCTTTATTTCCGGCAAACTGGCTCATCAAATCGTGACCGGCAAAACATAATGATGCCCATAAATCATCGTCAGGATGTTCTGCGGTATCGGCATCCGGCGTGTGCATCGGCTGTAATAAGCCTTTGCCTTCGCAAACCACGTTACCTTCCAGATCGTACATCACCACTTTTGTGCTCTGACTTCCGCCATCAATCCCTATGATGTATTTTTTCGACATGATTTTTCTCCTGTAATTTTTCTGGCTTACTTGCTGTTAGCCATTGCGGGGGCGCTATCAGCAGTACGAATTTTTTGGAACAGCAAAAAGGTAAAGACGATCACCATGCCGAGCGCCGCCATGCCCATCAGCCACATATTGCGGTAGGCTTCTGCTGCGGGCAGAGTGTCTTGCCAGTGACCGATAATTGGGTAAACGAAGACATCCGGCAGGAATCCAATCACTGAACAAATACCCACCGTGGTGCCCATAATGTAAGACGGTGTTCTCGCTTCACCGGGGCAAGCCCAGTACAACCCACGTGAGGCGTAGCAGGTGAATCCCAGCAGTAAAATCAGGCCAATCCCCATCGCGACCGATTGCGGGTTAGAGTTTGTGACGAGCAGGGCAGTCAGCGCCAGTAAACCGATTACGGAAAGGATTTGGATCACGCGGGTAGGAGATTTCACTTTGCTGTAGGTGGTGATAATGCCGCCAAGCGGACCGCACAGCGCGCGGAAGATTTTGTTGATCACAATCCCCATGTAGCTCGCCGCCACCAGCGACATGCCATACATTTCGGTCAGATAGTTGGTGGAGTAACTCAGAATGGCGTAGATGGTGAAGACGCCAAAAATCACCATGCTGCAATACCAGGTTGTGCTGATGCGCAAAACGGCCAGGATGTCGCTAAGCTGGAATGACTGTTTTTCTTCGTTATTGGTACTACGCAGGCTATTGTTATCACTAACAAAAAACCAGCACAAGATGCCCAGCAGAATGTAAACCACACTGTAGATGATAATGACCGTTTTCAGGCTGGCGCTGTCCTCCGGTGCAAAGCGAGAAAAGACCCACATGGTAAACACCGCCAGCGACATTACGCCGACGCCGCGCAGCCCTTCCATCCAGCCCATGATCTTCCCTTGCTCGCTATGATCGCCAAGCAATGAGGCGGCTTTTATCGATACCGACCACAGCATTAAAATCGTCGTTATCGCAAACGCGACCTGGATACAAAGCATTACCCATAATGGTGGATATGTTGCCATTATCAGGCCTAATAATCCGGTAATGATCATCGCGGAAGTAATCATTTTGCGGTGTGAAAATTTATCGGCAATAACGCCGCTGGGGGCATAAAGAATAATAGCCGCAATACCAAAGGTACTCATTATTAAACCTATCTCGGTATTGCTGAATCCCATAAATTTTGCCATGGGAATTTGGTAAATATAACGTAAATAAGCCAGATCGAAACTAACGCCGCCGCTAAAACTGATTATCGCGAGGGTTATCCAACGGCGATATGAGTTGTGTTGCATATCGTATTCCCATTTGTAATAGACAAAAAAAAGAGAAAAGTAAGCCGCCCTTTCAGGAGGATTACTTTTCTCAGGTCTCTAGTAATTGCGATAAGAAATAACATGGAAAGCAGAGGTGTTGTGTGAGAGTAATCACGATTCTACTTTTTAAAAACATTTGACAATACAAATAGCACACTGTGATTATGATCACATAAGCGATTATGTCCTTATGCTAAAAATTATTCCCAGTTACCAGAGATAATGAGAAAGGTAACTTCCCTCTCGCGGGGGAAGTTACCTTTCTTTTTTTTTGCCTTACGGAAATTGGAGCTAACTATGTCAATCGAATCTCTCAATGCGTTCCCAATGGATTTTTTCTCCCTGAAAGGTAAAACGGCAATTGTTACCGGCGGGAATAGCGGGTTAGGCCAGGCATTTGCGATGGCACTGGCAAAAGCAGGTGCAAATATCTTTATTCCAAGCTTCGTCAAAGATAATGGCGAAACGAAGGAAATTATTGAAAAACAGGGCGTTGAAGTTGATTTTATGCAGGTGGATATCACCGCAGAAGGCGCGCCACAGAAGATCATCGCCGCCTGTTGTGAGCGTTTTGGCACCGTCGATATTCTGGTCAATAACGCAGGTATTTGTAAGCTGAATAAGGTGCTGGACTTCGGTCGTGCTGACTGGGACCCGATGATTGATGTGAACCTGACAGCCGCTTTTGAGCTGAGTTACGAAGCGGCAAAAATTATGATCCCGCAAAAAAGCGGTAAAATCATTAATATCTGTTCATTGTTTTCTTACCTGGGCGGGCAATGGTCTCCAGCATATTCTGCCACTAAACACGCCCTTGCCGGATTCACCAAAGCTTATTGTGATGAACTAGGTCAATATAATATTCAGGTAAATGGTATTGCCCCTGGCTATTATGCAACAGATATTACGCTGGCGACACGCAGTAATCCAGAAACTAATCAGCGTGTTCTTGACCATATTCCGGCAAACCGTTGGGGTGATACTCAGGATTTAATGGGGGCAGCAATATTCCTCGCAAGTCCGGCTTCAAACTATGTTAATGGTCATTTGCTGGTAGTTGATGGCGGTTATTTAGTGCGCTAATCCATAACGGTGGTTTCTGTTTTTTTTATTAATGACTATTCCATTTTTATTATCAGGAAGGAATTATTATGTCTTTATCTCGCGCAGCGATTGTCGACCAGCTAAAGGAAATTGTTGGAACAGATCGCGTTATTACCGATGAAACGGTATTAAAGAAAAACAGCATTGACCGTTTTCGTAAATTTCCGGATATTCATGGTATTTATACTTTGCCTATTCCGGCAGCGGTCGTAAAACTCGGTTCCACAGAACAAGTATCCCGTGTGCTGAATTTTATGAATGCGCACAAAATTAACGGTGTGCCGCGTACCGGCGCTTCCGCCACCGAAGGTGGACTGGAAACCGTAGTGGAAAACTCGGTGGTGCTCGATGGCTCCGCCATGAATCAAATCATTAATATTGATATTGAGAATATGCAGGCCACGGCGCAATGTGGCGTTCCGCTGGAAGTGCTGGAAAACGCGTTGCGTGAAAAAGGCTACACCACGGGGCATTCTCCGCAGTCAAAGCCGCTGGCGCAGATGGGCGGCCTGGTAGCAACCCGCAGTATCGGGCAGTTCTCCACACTCTACGGCGCTATTGAGGATATGGTTGTTGGTCTGGAAGCGGTACTGGCAGATGGCACCGTGACACGCATTAAAAACGTGCCACGCCGCGCGGCTGGCCCGGACATTCGTCACATCATCATCGGCAACGAAGGCGCACTGTGCTATATCACTGAAGTGACAGTGAAAATCTTCAAATTCACGCCAGAAAACAACCTCTTCTACGGCTATATCCTGGAAGACATGAAAACCGGCTTCGACATCCTGCGCGAAATCATGGTGGAAGGGTATCGCCCGTCGATTGCTCGTTTGTATGACGCTGAAGATGGTACGCAGCACTTCACGCATTTTGCCGACGGAAAATGTGTGCTGATCTTTATGGCTGAAGGCAATCCGCGCATCGCACAGGCCACAGGCGAAGGGATTGCGGAAATCGTTGCCCGCTACCCGCAATGCCGGCGCGTGGACAGCAAGCTGATCGAAACCTGGTTTAATCACCTGAACTGGGGACCGGATAAAGTGGCTGCCGAACGTGTGCAAATCCTCAAAACTGGCAACATGGGCTTTACCACCGAAGTGTCCGGCTGCTGGAGCTGCATTCACGAAATTTACGAAAGCGTCATCAACCGTATTCGTACCGAGTTCCCACACGCCGACGACATCACCATGCTGGGCGGTCACTCCTCTCACAGCTACCAGAACGGCACCAACATGTACTTCGTTTACGACTACAACGTTGTTGACTGTAAGCCGGAAGAGGAAATCGACAAGTACCATAATCCGCTCAACAAAATTATCTGCGAAGAAACCATTCGCCTCGGTGGTTCGATGGTGCACCACCACGGTATCGGTAAACATCGCGTTCACTGGAGCAAACTGGAACACGGCAGCGCGTGGGCATTGCTGGAAGGACTGAAAAAGCAGTTCGATCCTAACGGCATTATGAACACGGGTACTATCTATCCGATTGAAAAATAATATTCCAGGCAGCGTCCCGCGATGACGGGGCGTTGCCTTTTCGGCTTCTCAGGCGAGAAGCCGTTCTTATTACCGGACAATGAAGGGGTAAAGATGAACACTTCACCGGTGCGAATGGATGATTTACCACTTAACCGTTTTCACTGCCGCATTGCTGCGCTCACTTTCGGCGCGCACCTGACCGACGGTTATGTTCTTGGCGTCATTGGTTACGCCATCATTCAGCTTACGCCTGTCATGCAACTGACGCCGTTTATGGCGGGAATGATCGGCGGCTCGGCGCTGCTTGGCCTGTTTATCGGCAGCCTGGTCCTGGGCTGGATCTCCGACCATATTGGCCGGCAAAAAATATTCACTTTCAGCTTCTTGCTGATTACGCTCGCTTCGTTTTTACAATATTTTGCCACTACGCCAGAGCATCTTATTGGGCTGCGCATTTTGATCGGCATTGGTCTGGGAGGCGACTATTCAGTAGGCCACACGTTGCTGGCAGAATTTTCCCCGCGCCGCCATCGCGGTATTTTGCTGGGGGCATTCAGCGTGGTATGGACGGTGGGCTACGTGCTGGCAAGTCTTGCCGGACATCACTTTATTAGCGAAAGCCCGGAAGCCTGGCGCTGGCTGCTGGCTTCTGCGGCGTTGCCAGCCTTGCTGATTACGCTTTTACGCTGGGGAACGCCGGAATCGCCGCGCTGGTTGCTGCGTCAGGGACGTTTTGCAGAAGCTCACGCTATCGTACATCGCTATTTTGGTTCCCATGTTTTACTGGGCGATGAAGTCGCAACGGCGACCCATAAACACATCAGAACTTTGTTCTCTTCGCGCTACTGGCGACGCACGGTGTTTAACAGCGTGTTCTTTGTCTGCCTCGTGATCCCGTGGTTTGTGATTTACACCTGGCTGCCGACTATCGCCCAGACTATTGGTCTGGAAGATGCGCTGACTGCCAGCTTGATGCTCAATGCGTTGTTAATTGTTGGCGCGATATTAGGTTTATTCCTGACCCACCTGTTGGCACATCGAAAATTTTTACTTGGCAGTTTTCTGCTGCTGGCGGTCACGTTGATGGTGATGGCCTGTTTGCCTTCTGGCAGTTCGCTAACGTTGCTGCTTTTTGTCCTCTTCAGTACCACCATTTCGGCAGTCAGTAACCTGGTGGGCATTTTGCCTGCGGAAAGTTTTCCTACTGACATTCGCTCGTTGGGCGTTGGTTTTGCCACCGCCATGAGCCGACTTGGCGCGGCGGTAAGTACCGGCCTGCTGCCGTGGATTCTGGCGCAGTGGGGAATGCAGGTCACCTTATTGCTCCTGGCGGCAGTGTTATTGATTGGTTTTATCGTGACCTGGCTTTGGGCGCCAGAAACCAAAGCACTCCCGCTGGTGGCGGCGGGAAATGTTGGAGGTGCAAATGAACATTCTGTTAGCGTTTAAAGCTGAACCGGATGCCGGAATGTTAGCGGAAAAAGAGTGGCAGGCGGCGGCTCAGGGGCATAGTGGGCCGGATGTTTCGTTGCTGCGAAGTTTACTCGGCGCTGATGAACAGGCCGCTGCCGCGCTACTGTTGGCGCAGAGAAAAAGTGGCACGCCGATGACTTTAACCGCGTTGAGCATGGGCGATGAACGGGCGTTGCACTGGCTGCGCTATCTCACTGCTCTTGGGTTTGAGGAAGCTGTATTACTGGAGACGACGGCAATACTGCGTTTTGTCCCGGAATTTGTCGCTCGCCATATTGCCGAATGGCAGCGCCTGAATCCGATGGATTTGATTATTACCGGCTGCCAAAGCAGCGAAGGTCAGAACGGGCAAACGCCGTTTTTGCTGGCGGAAATACTGGCCTGGCCCTGTTTCACGCAGGTGGAGCGTTTTACTCTCGACGCGCCGTTTATCACTTTCGAACAGCGTACTGAAAACGGGCTGCGTTATTGCCGTGTCCGCTTACCTGCGGTGATTGCCGTGCGTCAGTGTGGCGAAGTGGCCTTGCCTGTACCGGGGATGCGCCAGCGTATGGCGGCGGGGAAAGCGGAGATTACCCGCGAAACTCTTGTCGCAGAAGCACCAGCGATACAGTGCCTGCAACTGGAAAGACCGGAGCAACGGCGCGGTGCGACGCTGGTTAATGGGCAAACAGCTAAAGAAAAAGCACAAATACTGTGGCGGGATTATTTGTGCCAGAGGATGCAGCCATGAATATCGCCATCGTGACAATCAATCAGGATCATTCCGCAATGGCAGGCTGGCTGGCAGAACAGGATTTCAGCGGTTGTACACTGACGCACTGGCGAATTGAACCTCAGCCCGTAGTGGCGGAACAAGTGCTGGATGCGCTGGTGGAACAGTGGCAGCGAACGCCTGCGGAAGTTGTTCTCTTTCCGTCGGGCGCGTTTGGCGATGAACTGGCTACCCGGCTGGCCTGGCGTGTACATGGTGCCAGTATCTGCCAGGTAACTTCGTTAGATATTCCAACCGTAAGCGTGCGCAAATCCCACTGGGGAAATGCGCTGACGGCGACGCTGCAAACAGAAAAACGTCCGCTATGTCTTTCTCTGGCGCGCCAGGCTGGAGCAGCGAAAAACGCTATGCTGCCATCCGGTATGCAGCAACTAAACATTGTCCCCGGCGCACTTCCAGAGTGGTTTGTTAGCATCGAAAACCTGAAAAATACTACCCGTGACCCATTAGTAGAAGCCAGACGGGTGTTGGTGGTGGGGCAGGGTGGCGAGGCTGATAGCCATGAAATCGCTATGCTGGCTGAAAAGCTGGGCGCCGAAGTGGGCTACAGTCGGGCGCGAGTGATGAACGGTGGTTTTGATGCGGAAAAAGTGATTGGAATTTCCGGGCATTTGCTGGCGCCAGAGATTTGCATTGTTGCCGGGGCGTCCGGCGCGGCAGCGTTAATGGCAGGCGTGCGTAATAGCCAGTTTGTGGTGGCTGTGAATCATGACGCCAGCGCGGCGGTATTTTCACAGGCAGATGTTGGCGTGGTAGATGACTGGAAAGCGGTACTGGAGGCGCTGGTGACAAATATTCGCGCAGAATGCCAATAACGTACTGCCGGATGCGGTTCTGGGGCAGGGACTTGTAGGCCTGATAGGACGCGTTAGCGTCGCATCAGGCATCGCTTGTCGGATGCGGCGCAAACGCCTTATCCGACCTACATTGGTGGTTCCCGTAGGCCTGATAAGACGCGTTAGCGTCGCATCAGGCGCCGAATGCCGGATGTGGCCTATAAACCACACAAATTCCGTTACGATAATCCCGTTAAAGCAATTTTTTCGCTAACGTCCAGACGCTGGTATTGGTGGTCGAAAGCGCCACCACACCGGCGTCAATTGCATTGCGCGCATCTTCTTCATCGCACACCAGTCCGCCTGCAATCAGCGGCTGGCGGATTTTCTCCGTCACCCAGCCCAGTATTTTGGGCATACAGCCAGGCAGGATCTCAATGCAATCAGGGTTCGATTGCGCAACCTGCTTATCAATATTGTGAAACGAAATCGAATCGACAATAAACAGGCGATGAATACAGAAAAAACCTTCCGCTCTTGCCGCTTTCAGCATTGAGGCTTTGGTACTGATAATACCGTCCGCCTCGGTCACCAGTTTCAGAAACTGAATGACGACCTCTTTATTTGACGCTCCTTCCAGCAAATCGACATGAATAAAGGCATATTTCCCGGCGTTTTTAATCTTTTTGACGATTTGACTGATGGTGCAGATATTGCCGTACAACACGGAAATAAACTGGCATTCAGAATCAATGGCCAGTTGCAGACTGGCATTATCTTTAACGGCAGCAATCACCGGATTCTGGCGGAGCAGGTGTAAGAGGGGCATAAATTATCCTTATTATTTATCCAAAGCGGTAGGTGATGCCGAATCCGGAAGGCGGATAGCGCCACTGTTGTAGTGTTTTTTCATTGCACAGCAAACGGCAGGTGCCGCACTCCAGGCAGTTACGATAATCAACGCGCAAATCACCTTCCGGCGTGAGCGAAAAAAGACCTGCCGGGCAGGCGTTAATCAACCGTTCTGCCGTCTGGCGCTCAACGGAATCAGACGGAACAATATGCGGCGCATCAGCCGCGCGCCAGAGATTACGGGCTACAGACATCGCAGACTCCTGATAACATCGCCTGCCAGATGCCACAATCCGTGACGACGTAAATGACGCCAGAATAACTGGCGCAGCGGTGGAACAGGTTTATCACCCTGTTCCCATAAATCACGGGAAATATCCTGCATTAACGCTGGCCATTTTCGATACCAGCCAGGGCGGTGTAAAAGCGCCGGAACATGCTGATAACGTTGTAGAACATCCCACAGCAGGCTACGTTCTACGTTGTGATGATAAAGCGGAAAAAGATTTTGCGGCTCGCGGTGCTGGCAGGCGCTAATCAGCGTTTGCGCTGCTGCCTGCGCACCAGTCAGCGCCATGTCCATGCCGCGCACTGAAATTCCAGTATTGACGCAACTGCGTAATGCATCGCCCACCAGCAACCAGCCGTTACCAGCGTATTGCACCGGCATACTGTGCAGGCCACCTTCTGGCACCAGATGCGCGCCATACTCCAGCGATTCCGTGTTTTTGATAAGCGGGCGCACTGCCGGATGTGTTTTAAAACGAGCTAACAGCTCGCTTGCTGGAACACAGCTTTGTGCAAGGGAAGAGAGCGGGCAAACAATCCCAACTGAAAGCGTTTGTTGATTGGTATAAAGAAAGGCGCCGCCGGGCAAGTCATCACAGATTTCGCCGCTAAACAATAGCGCCGCACCTTCGTTATTCTCCAGATGAAAACGTTCTTCGATAATGGATCTTTCAAGCGACAGAACTTCTTTGATTCCCAACGCCATCGCTTCGCTAGCAGGGCGGGTAACTAACCCATGACGTTCTGCCAGTACGCTATTGGCACCTTCCGCCAGCACCACATAACGAGCGCGGATAATATCGTCACCACAAATAACGCCACATACTCTGCCGTTTTCTATATGTAGTGCATCCACCGTTGCGCCAGGGATGCACTCGACACCTTCTTTTTCGGCTTCGGCAACCAGCCACGGATCGAAGCGAGCGCGTAAGACACTCCAGGATTCACCGCCAGGCTGTAAGCTGGAAAATGTCGTTGCGCTATCCGGCGTTAGCAGAGAAAGGCTTTCGTGAGTGATGCGTCGCTCAAGGGGCGCGGTCAGGTTAAATTGGGGGAGGAGTTCCGCGAGTGCATGGGTATATAGCCGTCCGCCGGAAAGATTTTTGCTGCCAGGGATTTCAGCGCGTTCCAGTAACAGAACGGATAAGCCCGCTCGCGCGCAGCGTAACGCACAAGCGGTGCCCGCAATGCCGGCACCGATAATAATAATGTCGCAGTCGTCTTCCATGTCGTGCCCCATATATCCAGAGCGCAACACCCTAACATAGCGTTACTTAAGCGAAATTGACCGCCGACACACTCTTATCATTCGCCGCGATAGATGCAACCTGCGGTGCAGGTTTCTTTCACCATAACCGCACTTAACAACGGAACAACCGGTTTAACCTGATCCCAAATCCATTTTGCTAAAACCTCGCTGGTCGGGTTTTCCAGGCCAGGAATATCATTGAGATAATAGTGATCGAGGCGATCATAGGTTGGTTTAAATGCCGCTTTCAGTTCAGCGAAATCGATAATCCAGCCCGTATGCGGATCGACTTCCCCGGTAATTTCCAGGCGCACCATAAAAGAGTGCCCGTGAAGGCGACCACATTTATGCCCTTGTGGGACGTGTGGCAAGTGGTGAGCGGCTTCGAAGGTGAAATCTTTAAATAACGTGGTGGACATCATAATTTCTCTACAGGACGACAAAACGGGCGTAGAGTACCGGAAAGCCTGTTTTTTCGCATTATCTAAAATGGGTTTGTTGCGCAAAATAGCCTAATTATCTTAATGATGGTCGATATTTATTTAATTTTCATTGGGTTAATAAATCTATTTTGTTGTTAAAGACTATTGCTAAAACAGGTTAGTCGATTTGGTTATTAGTTATCGCTATCCCGTCTTTAATCCACACCGTTCGCCCCGTTAACCTTACCTTCTCTTTTGTTTTATGGGCGCAGACAGGGCGCAGAAACAGCTTTGCTTACTGGAACATAACGACGAATGACGACACAGGCCCCACCTTCCGCTTTGCTTCCGCTGAACCCGGAGCAACTGGCTCGCCTCCAGGCAGCCACTACTGATTTGACACCTACCCAGCTTGCGTGGGTATCCGGCTATTTCTGGGGAATACTTAACCAGCAGCCAGGTACACTTGCAGCTACACCTGCGCCTGGCGCAGAAATGCCGGGTATCACCATCATCTCCGCTTCGCAAACGGGTAATGCTCGCCGGGTCGCTGAAGCGTTACGTGACGACTTATTAGCGGCAAAACTGAACGTTAAGTTGGTGAACGCAGGCGACTATAAATTCAAACAAATCGCCAGTGAAAAACTGCTCATTGTGGTGACTTCAACACAAGGGGAAGGGGAACCGCCGGAAGAAGCCGTCGCGCTGCATAAGTTCCTGTTCTCCAAAAAAGCGCCGAAGCTGGAAAATACCGCTTTTGCCGTGTTTAGCCTTGGTGACACCTCTTATGAGTTTTTCTGCCAGTCCGGTAAAGATTTTGACAGCAAGCTGGCGGAACTGGGCGGTGAGCGCCTGCTCGACCGTGTTGATGCTGACGTTGAATATCAGGCAGCCGCCAGCGAATGGCGCGCCCGCGTGGTTGATGTTCTGAAGTCCCGCGCGCCTGTTGCGGCACCTTCGCAATCTGTCGCTACTGGCGCGGTAAATGAAATTCACACCAGCCCGTATAGCAAAGAAGCGCCGCTGGTGGCGAGCCTTTCGGTTAACCAGAAAATTACCGGACGCAATTCTGAAAAAGACGTTCGCCATATCGAGATCGATTTAGGTGATTCAGGCCTGCACTATCAGCCGGGCGACGCGCTGGGCGTCTGGTATCAGAACGATCCGGCACTGGTAAAAGAGATTGTTGAATTGCTGTGGTTGAAAGGCGATGAGCCTGTCACTGTTGATGGCAAAACGCTACCGCTGGCAGAAGCCTTACAGTGGCATTTTGAACTGACCGTCAACACTGCGAATATTGTTGAGAACTACGCCACTTTAACGCGCAGTGAAACGCTGCTGCCGCTGGTGGGCGATAAAGCGAAGTTGCAGCATTACGCGGCAACCACGCCAATTGTCGATATGTTGCGTTTCTCTCCGGCACAACTGGACGCTGATGCATTCATCGGTATTTTGCGCCCGTTGACGCCGCGCTTATATTCCATCGCCTCATCGCAGGCGGAAGTCGAGAGCGAAGTGCACATCACCGTCGGCGTTGTGCGTTATGACGTGGAAGGTCGCGCCCGTGCGGGTGGTGCCTCCAGCTTCCTCGCCGATCGCGTGGAAGAAGAGGGCGAAGTTCGGGTGTTTATCGAACATAACGACAACTTCCGTTTGCCTGCTAATCCGGAAACGCCGGTGATTATGATTGGCCCCGGTACGGGCATCGCGCCGTTCCGCGCCTTTATGCAGCAGCGTGCCGCCGACGAAGCGCCGGGTAAAAGCTGGCTGTTCTTTGGTAATCCGCACTTTACGGAAGATTTCCTCTATCAGGTGGAATGGCAGCGTTACGTCAAAGAAGGCGTGCTGACGCGTATCGATCTCGCCTGGTCGCGCGATCAAAAAGAAAAAATTTACGTACAAGACAAACTGCGCGAACAGGGCGCAGAGCTGTGGCGCTGGATCAATGACGGTGCCCACATTTATGTCTGCGGCGACGCCAATCGCATGGCGAAAGACGTTGAACAGGCACTTCTGGAAGTGATTGCCGAATTTGGTGGCATGGACACCGAAGCGGCGGATGAATTTTTAAGTGAGCTGCGCGTTGAGCGCCGTTATCAGCGAGATGTCTACTAATGAGCGAAAAACATCCAGGGCCTTTAGTGGTCGAAGGTAAACTGGCAGACGCGGAGCGCATGAAGCTTGAGAGCAACTATCTGCGCGGCACGATTGCTGAAGATTTAAACGACGGCCTGACCGGCGGCTTTAAAGGCGACAACTTTCTGCTGATCCGTTTCCACGGTATGTATCAGCAGGATGACCGCGATATCCGCGCTGAGCGTGCCGAGCAGAAGCTGGAACCACGTCACGCGATGATGCTGCGCTGCCGTCTGCCTGGTGGAGTGATCACCACCAGACAATGGCAGGCGATTGATAAATTTGCTGAAGACAACACGATTTACGGCAGCATTCGTCTGACCAACCGCCAGACGTTCCAGTTCCACGGCATTCTGAAAAAGAACGTCAAGCCGGCACACCAGATGCTGCATTCGGTCGGTCTTGATGCGCTGGCAACCGCCAACGACATGAACCGTAACGTGCTTTGCACCTCGAACCCGTTTGAATCGCAGCTGCACGCGGAAGCGTATGAATGGGCGAAGAAAATTTCTGAGCACCTGCTGCCACGTACTCGTGCATATGCGGAGATTTGGCTCGATCAGGAGAAAGTCGCTACCACTGATGAAGAACCGATCCTCGGTCAGACTTATTTGCCGCGTAAATTCAAAACCACGGTAGTGATCCCGCCGCAGAACGACATCGATCTGCACGCCAATGACATGAACTTTGTGGCAATAGCGGAGAACGGCAAGCTGGTAGGCTTCAATCTGCTGGTGGGCGGTGGGCTGTCTATCGAACACGGTAACAAAAAAACCTACGCCCGCACCGCGAGCGAGTTTGGTTATCTGCCGCTGGAGCATACGCTGGCGGTGGCGGAAGCCGTCGTGACGACTCAGCGTGACTGGGGTAATCGAACCGATCGTAAAAATGCCAAAACCAAATACACGCTGGAACGTGTGGGTGTTGAGACGTTTAAAGCGGAAGTGGAACGTCGCGCGGGGATCAAGTTCGAACCGATCCGTCCGTATGAGTTCACCGGACGCGGCGATCGCATCGGCTGGGTTAAAGGCATTGATGATAACTGGCACCTGACGCTGTTTATCGAAAATGGTCGCATCCTTGATTATCCGGGGCGTCCGTTGAAAACCGGTCTGCTGGAGATCGCGAAGATCCACAAAGGCGATTTCCGCATTACGGCGAACCAGAATCTGATCATCGCCGGTGTGCCGGAAAGCGAGAAAGCGAAGATCGAGAAGATCGCCAAAGAGAGCGGGTTAATGAATGTCGTCACGCCGCAGCGTGAAAACTCGATGGCCTGCGTGTCATTCCCGACTTGCCCGCTGGCAATGGCGGAAGCGGAGCGTTTCCTGCCGTCTTTTATCGACAACATCGATAATTTAATGGCGAAACATGGTGTCAGCGATGAGCATATCGTGATGCGTGTAACAGGCTGCCCGAACGGTTGTGGTCGCGCGATGCTGGCGGAAGTGGGCCTGGTGGGTAAAGCGCCGGGTCGCTACAACCTGCATCTTGGCGGCAACCGCATTGGGACACGTATCCCTCGGATGTATAAAGAAAACATCACCGAGCCGGAAATCCTGGCGTCGCTTGATGAACTGATAGGGCGCTGGGCGAAAGAGCGCGAAGCGGGTGAAGGCTTCGGCGACTTTACGGTGCGTGCGGGCATCATTCGCCCGGTGCTCGATCCGGCACGCGATTTGTGGGATTAACCATCAGCGGGATATTGTAGGCCTGATAAGACGCGTGAGCGTCGCATCAGGCAAGGCAAACAGTGAGGAATCTATGTCCAGACTCGATCTAAACGCCCTGAATGACCTGCCGAAGGTAGACAGCATTCTGGCACTGGCAGAAACTAACGCCCACCTGGAAAAACTGGACGCTGAAGGCCGCGTTGCCTGGGCGCTGGAAAATCTGCCCGGTGAATATGTGCTCTCTTCCAGCTTCGGTATTCAGGCGGCGGTTAGCCTGCATCTGGTGAACCTGATTCGCCCGGATATTCCGGTGATCCTCACCGATACCGGTTATCTGTTCCCGGAAACCTACCGCTTTATTGACGAGTTAACGGACAAACTCAAACTAAATCTGAAGGTCTACAGGGCAAAAGAAAGCGCCGCCTGGCAGGAAGCGCGCTACGGTAAACTGTGGGAGCAAGGTGTTGAAGGCATTGAAAAGTACAATGACATCAATAAAGTCGAACCGATGAACCGGGCGCTGAAAGAACTTAACGCGCAAACCTGGTTTGCTGGCCTGCGCCGCGAACAATCCGGCAGTCGCGCTAATTTGCCAGTGCTGGCTATCCAGCGTGGTGTATTTAAAGTCCTGCCGATTATCGATTGGGATAACCGAACGATATATCAGTATCTGCAAAAGCATGGCCTGAAATATCACCCATTATGGGACGAAGGATATTTATCGGTGGGCGATACCCATACAACCCGTAAATGGGAACCCGGCATGGCGGAAGAAGAAACGCGTTTCTTTGGCTTAAAAAGGGAATGTGGGTTACACGAAGGGTAAATATTGCCGGATAAATTAAACGCCTCTGTCAGAAAAGATGGGGGCGTTTTTATTTTGCGAGCAGCATTCCTGATTTTAAATGTGAACGCCGCAGGGAGAATCAACAGGTATAGAATGGTGTTGGGTGCTTGAGGCTGTCTGGCGTTAAGCATTCGCGAGGTTCCAGATGGACAAAAGCCCCAGGCGATATTTCTATCAACCTGAGGCCAGCGTTCGAACCTAAGCAATTCGGATGTTAGTCTCTTCTTTGCAGGGAGGCAAGACATGCTGACAAAATATGCCCTTGTGGCAATCATAGTGCTGTGTTTTACAGTATTGGGATTCACGCTGATGGTAGGCGACTCGTTGTGTGAGTTGAGTATCAGAGAACGTGGTATGGAGTTTAAGGCAGTTCTCGCTTACGAATCGAAGAAGTAGCCACCACGCGGGGGTAAAACCCCGCGTATTGAATTGTGATGGTTTGGTCTCCTGCACCCTTTTTTTACTCTGTTTCAGGTGGCGTTGATTTCCTGCAGGCACGGGAATAATCAATTAAAACCCATCAAGACGCCTTCGCCAGCTCTTTCACTAGCGGTAGCATTATCCGCATTACATCACGGCAGCGGCGTTCTATTCTTCCAGGAAGTGCCTTATCAATATGCTGTTGATTATCCAGTCTTACATCATGCCAGCTAGTTCCCTCAGGGAATGCGGCTGTTTTTGCGCGTTGCTGATAACCATCTTTATTTCCCAGATTCCAGTTTGTTGCTTCTACCGAAAGTACGGCAATACCGGCTTTGTCGAAAACCTCGGCGTCATTACAACACCCAGTGCCTTTCGGATAATTTTTATTCAAACCCGGATTGGTCGTCGCGGCTATTCCGTGACTGCGCGCAATTGCCAGTGCCCTGTCGCGCGTTAATTGCCTTACTGCTTCAGGGGTTTTTACACCGCTGTTGAAATACAATTTATCGCCAACAATTAAGTTATCGAGATTAATCACCAGCAGCGTATTTTTCTTTTCGGTGTCACTCATCCGCTTGAGTAAATTCTCAGCGCCTAATTTCCCTTCCTCTTCGCCACTGGTCGCCACAAATCGAATACCATACTCGGTAGGCGTATTTTTCAGGCGTTCTGCCAGTTCCAGCATGACACCTAAACCTGCGGCGTTATCATCCATTCCTTGTAACGTCAGCCCGCCGAGATTGGCATCAGCGTCAGCATCGCTCTGCGGGGCGTAGGTATCCAGATGCGCCATAATAATGATCTGCTGCGGCGCTTTGCCTTCATGAGCGGCAATCACCGTACTTCCCGTCACGTTATGCCAGTTTTTGCGATTATCGCGGGCGGTATAAATATATCGGCTATTAAATGTCCGAATATCACTGCGATAACCCATTTGCTGAAACTGTTGCTGAATATAATCGGCAGATAACATTTCTGCGGGGGTTCCGGTCATGCGTCCCGGAAAGAAAGTGGCAATATGTCGTGCCTGGGTATTAGCAAAATCGCCAGGTTTAGGTGACGAGGCGTGTACGGGGAGAATAAAGCATACGCCGAGCGCCAGGGCAGCGGTACGGTGGCGCAATGCGGAAAACATAGTGAGTCCTTAAATACCATGCAAATTTTTTTACCGCCATAGTATGAAACTGCCGCTGCGCTAAAACAATTTCAAATCTTCCTAAATGCCCGAAATCCGGAGCCTTAAGCACTTTTTGATATTAGCTTTGCCAAATCGTTATTCCATTAAGGAACTACTCATTCTAATTGGTAATTTCATTCGTTCTCTTACGCTCCCTATAGTCGAAACATCTGATGGCAAGAAAATAGCGGTATTGCAAAGGAACGGTTATGGATCAAAAACGACTTACTCACCTGCGGCAACTGGAGGCGGAAAGTATCCACATTATTCGCGAGGTGGCGGCAGAATTTTCAAATCCGGTGATGCTCTACTCTATCGGTAAAGATTCCAGCGTCATGCTGCATCTGGCGCGCAAGGCGTTTTATCCAGGTACGCTGCCTTTCCCATTGCTGCATGTTGATACTGGCTGGAAATTCCGCGAGATGTATGAGTTCCGCGATCGCACAGCTAAAGCCTATGGCTGCGAACTGTTGGTACATAAAAATCCAGAAGGCGTGGCGATGGGGATTAATCCATTCGTGCACGGCAGCGCCAAACATACCGACATCATGAAAACTGAAGGCCTGAAACAGGCGCTGAACAAATACGGTTTTGATGCCGCCTTTGGTGGTGCACGCCGTGACGAAGAAAAATCCCGTGCTAAAGAGCGTATCTACTCTTTCCGTGACCGCTTTCATCGCTGGGATCCGAAAAATCAGCGTCCGGAGCTGTGGCATAACTACAACGGACAAATTAACAAAGGCGAAAGTATCCGCGTCTTTCCGCTCTCTAACTGGACTGAGCAGGATATCTGGCAATACATCTGGCTGGAAAATATCGACATTGTTCCGCTGTATCTCGCCGCTGAACGTCCGGTTCTGGAACGCGACGGTATGTTGATGATGATTGATGACAACCGTATCGACCTGCAACCCGGCGAAGTGATTAAAAAACGGATGGTGCGTTTCCGCACGCTGGGCTGCTGGCCGCTGACCGGTGCGGTGGAGTCAAATGCGCAAACACTGCCGGAGATCATCGAAGAAATGCTGGTTTCTACCACCAGTGAACGTCAGGGCCGCGTGATTGACCGCGACCAGGCGGGATCTATGGAGCTGAAAAAACGTCAGGGGTATTTTTAAGATGAACACCGCACTTGCACAACAAATCGCCAATGAAGGCGGCGTCGAAGCCTGGATGATCGCGCAACAACATAAAAGCCTGCTGCGTTTTCTGACCTGTGGCAGCGTTGATGACGGCAAAAGTACCCTGATTGGTCGTTTGCTGCACGATACCCGCCAAATCTACGAAGATCAGCTCTCATCACTGCATAACGACAGTAAACGTCACGGCACTCAGGGCGAAAAACTGGATCTGGCATTGCTGGTGGATGGTCTGCAAGCCGAGCGCGAACAGGGCATCACTATCGATGTGGCATATCGCTATTTCTCCACCGAGAAGCGTAAATTTATTATCGCCGACACCCCAGGGCACGAGCAGTACACCCGCAATATGGCGACCGGCGCATCGACATGTGAGCTGGCGATCTTGCTGATCGACGCCCGAAAAGGCGTGCTCGATCAAACCCGTCGCCACAGTTTTATCTCCACGCTGTTGGGGATCAAACATCTGGTCGTGGCGATCAACAAAATGGATCTGGTGGATTACAGCGAAGAGACGTTCACCCGCATTCGTGAAGACTACCTGACTTTTGCGGAACAATTACCGGGCAATCTGGATATCCGCTTTGTGCCACTCTCCGCGCTGGAAGGCGATAACGTGGCTTCGCAAAGTGAAAGTATGCCGTGGTACAGCGGTTCGACATTGCTCGAAATGCTCGAAACCGTAGAGATCCAGCGAGTGGTGGATGCCCAGCCAATGCGCTTCCCGGTGCAGTACGTTAACCGCCCGAATCTTGATTTTCGTGGCTACGCCGGAACGCTGGCATCCGGTCGTGTGGAAGTCGGGCAACGAGTCAAAGTGTTGCCTTCGGGAGTGGAGTCAAACATTGCGTGGATCGTCACTTTTGATGGCGATCGCGAAGAAGCCTTTGCCGGAGAGGCGATCACTCTGGTGCTGACGGATGAGATCGACATCAGCCGTGGCGATCTGCTGCTGGCGGCAGACGAAGCATTACCGGCAGTGCAGAGCGCGTCGGTGGATGTGGTATGGATGGCGGAACAGCCGCTTTCCCCAGGGCAGAGTTACGACATCAAAATTGCCGGTAAGAAGACGCGTGCTCGTGTTGATGGCATTCGCTATCAGGTTGATATTAATAACCTTAACCAACATGAAGTTGAAAATTTACCGCTCAATGGCATTGGTCAGGTTGATCTCACCTTTGACGAGCCGTTGGTGTTAGATCGCTATCAGCAAAACCCTGTTACCGGTGGGCTGATTTTTATCGATCGCCTGAGCAACGTGACTGTTGGTGCCGGTATGGTGCATGAGCCGAAAAACGAGGCCGCCGTTGCGCCGTCGGAATTTAGCGCGTTCGAGCTGGAACTGAATGCGTTAGTGCGCCGCCATTTCCCTCACTGGGGCGCGCGCGATTTGCTGGGAGATAAATAATGGCGCTGCATGACGAAAACGTCGTCTGGCATAGCCATCCGGTCACTGTGCAACAACGCGAGCAACACCACGGTCATCGTGGTGTTGTGCTGTGGTTTACCGGTCTCTCCGGTTCCGGTAAATCAACGGTCGCCGGGGCGCTGGAGGAGGCGTTACATAAACTTGGTGTCAGTACGTATTTGCTGGACGGCGACAACGTTCGCCACGGTTTATGCAGCGATCTTGGTTTTAGCGATGCCGATCGTAAAGAAAATATCCGCCGCGTCGGTGAAGTGGCGAATTTAATGGTTGAAGCCGGACTGGTGGTGCTGACTGCGTTTATTTCACCACACCGCGCCGAACGCCAGATGGTTCGTGAACGTGTAGGAGAAGGGCGATTTATCGAAGTGTTTGTCGATACGCCGCTGGCGATTTGCGAAGCTCGCGATCCAAAAGGCTTATATAAGAAAGCGCGTGCCGGTGAACTGCGCAACTTTACCGGAATTGATTCGGTTTACGAAGCGCCTGAATCGGCAGAAATTCATCTCAATGGTGAACAATTAGTAACAAATTTGGTTCAGCAATTATTAGATCTACTGAGACAGAACGATATTATCAGATCCTGAGACACCACCGGGTTTCCATGCCCGGTTCGTCAAAGTAACAGGATCAGATATGCGTAATAGCCATAACATTACACTAACAAATAGCGAAAGCCTTACTGAGGATGAAGAAACCACATGGTCGCTGCCAGGCGCCGTGGTCGGTTTTGTCTCCTGGCTGTGTGCGCTGGCGATACCGATGTTGATTTATGGCTCTAACACGCTGTTCTTTTTTATCTATACCTGGCCTTTCTTTCTGGCGCTGATGCCCGTCGCGGTGGTGGTGGGTATTGCGCTGCATTCATTGATGGACGGAAAGCTACGCTACAGTATTGTTTTTACCCTGGTGACTGTAGGTATTATGTTTGGTGCACTGTTTATGTGGTTGTTGGGCTAATTTGTTCTTTCCCGTCTACTCTGTTCATAATTCAAACCGTAACCAATAATGAGATTATGTTCCGCACGCCCTGGGTATACGTAACAATGGACAAATGTGGTACATTTGCCCGCGTTGTCGCGGTATCCCCAACAGAGGATGTAGAGTCGTCTTCGGATGTATGGGATGAAGATGCCGTTTTTCAGGGGGCAGGATGGGTAAACTAACGCTGCTGTTGCTGGCTATTCTGGTCTGGCTACAGTATTCGCTGTGGTTCGGTAAGAACGGTATACATGACTATACCCGCGTCAATAATGATGTGGCGGCACAGCAAGCTACAAACGCGAAACTTAAAGCGCGAAACGATCAGCTTTTTGCCGAAATTGACGATCTCAATGGCGGTCAGGAGGCGCTCGAAGAACGAGCGCGTAATGAACTCAGCATGACCAGGCCGGGCGAAACTTTCTATCGTCTGGTGCCTGACGCGTCGAAACGCGCACAGTCTGCGGGGCAAAACAATCGATAAATCAGCCCAGGAATTAACATGGCAACCACTCATTTGGATGTTTGCGCCGTGGTTCCGGCGGCCGGATTTGGCCGCCGAATGCAAACGGAATGTCCTAAGCAATATCTCTCAATCGGTAATCAAACCATTCTTGAACACTCGGTACATGCGCTGCTGGCGCATCCCCGGGTGTCGCGTGTCGTCATTGCTATAAGCCCTGGCGATAGTCGTTTTGCACAACTTCCTCTGGCAAATCATCCGCAGATCACCGTTGTTGACGGTGGTGAAGAGCGTGCTAATTCCGTGCTGGCAGGTCTGAAAGCCGCTGGCGACGCGCAGTGGGTGTTGGTGCATGACGCCGCTCGCCCTTGCCTGCATCAGGATGACCTTGCGCGTCTGTTGGCGTTGAGCGAAACCAGCCGCACGGGGGGCATTCTCGCTGCGCCGGTGCGTGATACCATGAAACGTGCCGAACCGGGCAAAAATGCCATTGCTCATACTGTTGATCGCAACGGCCTATGGCACGCGTTGACGCCGCAATTTTTCCCTCGTGAGCTGTTATATGACTGCCTGACGCGTGCATTAAATGAAGGCGCTACCATTACCGATGAAGCCTCGGCGCTGGAATACTGCGGTTTTCATCCGCAGCTGGTCGAAGGCCGTGCGGATAACATTAAAGTCACGCGCCCGGAAGATTTGGCGCTTGCCGAATTTTACCTCACCCGAACCATCCATCAGGAGAATACATAATGCGAATTGGACACGGATTTGACGTACACGCCTTTGGCGGCGAAGGCCCAATTATCATTGGTGGTGTGCGCATCCCTTACGAAAAAGGGCTGCTGGCGCATTCTGATGGCGACGTGGCGCTCCATGCGTTGACCGATGCATTGCTTGGTGCAGCGGCGCTGGGGGATATCGGCAAACTGTTTCCGGATACCGATCCGGCATTTAAAGGAGCAGACAGCCGCGAGCTGCTGCGTGAAGCCTGGCGACGCATTCAGGCGAAGGGGTATACCCTCGGCAACGTCGATGTCACTATCATCGCACAGACACCGAAAATGCTGCCGCACATCCCACAAATGCGCGTGTTTATTGCCGAAGATCTCGGCTGCCATATGGATGATGTTAACGTGAAAGCCACTACTACGGAAAAACTCGGATTTACCGGCCGTGGGGAAGGGATTGCCTGTGAAGCGGTGGCGCTACTCATTAAGGCAACAAAATGATTGAGTTTGATAATCTCACTTACCTCCACGGTAAACCGCAAGGCACCGGGCTGCTGAAAGCCAACCCGGAAGATTTTGTGGTGGTGGAAGATTTAGGCTTTGAGCCTGATGGTGAAGGTGAGCATATTCTGGTGCGCATTCTTAAAAACGGCTGCAATACCCGTTTTGTGGCTGACGCGCTGGCGAAATTCCTGAAAATTCATGCGCGTGAAGTCAGCTTCGCCGGGCAGAAAGACAAACATGCAGTGACGGAACAGTGGTTATGCGCTCGCGTTCCGGGCAAAGAGATGCCCGATCTGAGCGCGTTTCAACTGGAAGGTTGTCAGGTGCTGGAGTATGCGCGCCACAAGCGTAAACTGCGTTTAGGGGCACTGAAAGGCAACGCCTTTACCCTGGTACTACGCGAAGTGAGCAATCGCGATGACGTTGAACAACGTCTGATCGATATTTGCGTAAAAGGTGTACCGAACTACTTTGGCGCGCAGCGTTTCGGTATTGGCGGTAGTAACTTGCAGGGTGCGCTGCGCTGGGCGCAAACCAATACTCCGGTACGCGATCGCAATAAACGCAGTTTTTGGTTGTCGGCAGCACGTAGTGCGTTGTTTAATCAGATTGTTGCTGAGCGCCTCAAAAAAGCAGAAGTTAATCAAGTTGTTGACGGCGATGCGCTACAATTAGCCGGGCGCGGCAGTTGGTTTGTTGCAACTCACGAAGAACTGGCGGAATTACAGCGTCGCGTCAACGATAAAGAGCTGATGATTACCGCAGCTTTGCCCGGTAGCGGCGAGTGGGGAACCCAACGTGAGGCTCTGGCATTCGAACAAGCGGCGATAGCCGACGAAACTGAATTACAAGCTTTGCTGCTGCGCGAAAAAGTTGAAGCCGCGCGCAGAGCGATGCTGTTATATCCACAACAATTAAGCTGGAACTGGTGGGATGACGTCACCGTAGAAATCCGTTTCTGGCTTCCGGCGGGAAGTTTTGCGACCAGCGTTGTCAGGGAACTTATCAACACAACAGGTGATTATGCGCATATTGCTGAGTAATGATGACGGGGTACATGCACCCGGTATACAAACGCTGGCGAAAGCCTTGCGTGAGTTTGCTGATGTTCAGGTGGTTGCCCCCGATCGTAACCGCAGCGGCGCTTCAAATTCCCTGACGCTGGAATCCTCCCTGCGAACGTTTACCTTTGAAAATGGTGATATCGCTGTGCAAATGGGAACCCCGACCGACTGCGTCTATCTTGGCGTGAACGCACTAATGCGTCCACGTCCGGATATTGTGGTTTCGGGCATTAACGCCGGCCCCAATCTGGGGGATGATGTTATCTATTCCGGTACGGTAGCCGCCGCGATGGAAGGCCGTCATTTAGGTTTTCCGGCGCTGGCTGTCTCGCTTGATGGACATAAACATTATGACACTGCTGCGGCGGTAACGTGTTCCATTTTGCGCGCACTGTGTAAAGAGCCGCTGCGTACCGGGCGTATTCTCAATATTAACGTACCGGATTTACCACTGGAGCAGATTAAAGGTATCCGTGTCACTCGCTGCGGTACACGACATCCGGCAGATCAGGTGATCCCGCAGCAAGATCCGCGCGGCAATACGCTGTACTGGATTGGCCCACCGGGCGGTAAATGTGATGCCGGTCCGGGGACCGATTTTGCTGCGGTAGATGAGGGCTATGTCTCCATCACGCCGCTGCATGTGGATTTAACTGCGCATAGCGCGCAAGATGTGGTTTCAGACTGGTTAAACAGCGTGGGAGTTGGCACGCAATGGTAAGCAGACGCGTACAAGCACTTCTGGATCAATTACGTGCGCAAGGTATTCAGGATGAGCAGGTGCTGAATGCACTCGCCGCCGTGCCGCGTGAAAAATTCATTGATGAAGCGTTTGAACAAAAGGCCTGGGATAATATCGCGTTGCCGATAGGTCAGGGGCAGACAATTTCGCAGCCATATATGGTGGCGCGAATGACCGAATTACTTGAACTGACGCCGCAGTCGCGGGTGCTGGAAATCGGCACTGGTTCGGGATATCAAACGGCAATCCTGGCGCATCTTGTCCAGCATGTATGTTCGGTCGAACGGATTAAAGGCTTGCAGTGGCAGGCGCGTCGTCGTCTGAAAAATCTTGATTTACATAATGTTTCAACCCGTCACGGCGATGGATGGCAAGGTTGGCAAGCACGTGCGCCGTTTGACGCTATCATTGTAACGGCGGCACCGCCCGAAATTCCTACTGCGCTAATGACGCAACTGGATGAAGGCGGGATTCTCGTCTTGCCGGTCGGGGAAGAGCACCAGTATTTGAAACGGGTGCGTCGTCGTGGGGGCGAATTTATTATCGATACCGTAGAGGCCGTGCGCTTTGTCCCCTTAGTGAAGGGGGAGCTGGCTTGAATTGCGAGGAAATACCTGGAATTTTCCTGGTTATTTTGCAGCAAGTCAGCGTATCGTGAACATCTTTTCCAGTGTTCAGTAGGGTGCCTTGCACGGTAATTATGTCACTGGTTATTAATCAATTTTTCCTGGGGGATAAATGAGCGCGGGAAGCCCAAAATTCACCGTTCGCCGTATTGCGGCTTTGTCACTGGTTTCGCTATGGCTGGCTGGCTGTTCTGACACATCGAATCCACCGGCACCAGTTAGTTCCGTTAATGGCAATGCGCCGGCAAATACCAATTCAGGTATGCTGATTACGCCGCCGCCGAAAATGGGGACGACATCTACAGCGCAGCAACCGCAAATTCAGCCGGTACAGCCTGTCGCTCAGCAACCGGTGCAAATGGAAAATGGGCGTATCGTCTACAACCGCCAGTACGGGAATATTCCGAAAGGCAGTTATAGCGGCAGTACCTATACCGTGAAAAAAGGCGACACACTTTTCTATATCGCCTGGATCACCGGCAACGATTTCCGTGACCTCGCTCAGCGCAATAATATTCAGGCACCATACGCGTTGAACGTCGGTCAGACCTTGCAGGTTGGCAACGCCTCCGGTACGCCGATTACTGGCGGAAATGCCATTACCCAGGCGGATGCAGCAGAGCAAGGAGTTGTGATCAAGCCTGCACAAAATTCCACCGTTGCTGTTGCGTCGCAACCGACAATTACGTATTCTGAATCTTCGGGTGAACAGAGTGCTAACAAAATGTTGCCGAACAACAAGCCAACTGCGACCACGGTCACAGCGCCTGTAACGGTGCCAACAGCAAGCACAACCGAGCCGACTGTCAGCAGTACATCAACCAGCACGCCTATCTCCACCTGGCGCTGGCCAACTGAGGGCAAAGTGATTGAAACCTTTGGCGCTTCTGAGGGGGGCAATAAGGGGATTGATATCGCAGGTAGCAAAGGACAGGCAATTACCGCGACCGCAGATGGCCGCGTTGTTTATGCCGGTAATGCGCTGCGCGGTTACGGTAATCTGATTATCATCAAACATAATGATGATTACCTGAGTGCCTACGCCCATAACGACACAATGCTGGTCCGGGAACAACAAGAAGTGAAGGCGGGGCAAAAAATAGCAACCATGGGTAGCACCGGAACCAGTTCAACACGCTTGCATTTTGAAATTCGTTACAAGGGGAAATCCGTAAACCCGCTGCGTTATTTGCCGCAGCGATAATTCGGCGGAACCAGGCTGTTGCTTGAGCGTTCCGTCAAGGGATCACGGGTAGGAGCCACCTTATGAGTCAGAATACGCTGAAAGTTCATGATTTAAATGAAGATGCGGAATTTGATGAGAACGGAGTTGAGGTTTTTGACGAAAAGGCCTTAGTAGAAGAGGAACCCAGTGATAACGATTTGGCCGAAGAGGAACTGTTATCGCAGGGTGCCACACAGCGTGTGTTGGACGCGACTCAGCTTTACCTTGGTGAGATTGGTTATTCGCCACTGTTAACGGCCGAAGAAGAAGTTTATTTTGCGCGTCGCGCACTGCGTGGAGATGTTGCCTCCCGCCGCCGGATGATTGAGAGTAACTTACGTCTGGTGGTAAAAATTGCCCGCCGTTATGGCAATCGTGGTCTGGCTTTGCTGGATCTTATCGAAGAGGGCAACCTGGGGCTTATCCGCGCGGTTGAGAAGTTTGACCCGGAACGTGGTTTCCGCTTCTCAACATACGCAACCTGGTGGATTCGCCAGACGATCGAACGGGCGATTATGAACCAAACCCGTACTATTCGTTTGCCGATTCACATCGTAAAGGAGCTGAACGTTTACCTGCGAACCGCACGTGAGTTGTCCCATAAACTGGACCACGAACCGAGTGCGGAAGAGATCGCAGAGCAACTGGATAAGCCAGTTGATGACGTCAGCCGTATGCTTCGTCTTAACGAGCGCATTACCTCGGTAGACACCCCTCTGGGCGGTGATTCCGAAAAAGCGTTGCTGGACATTCTGGCCGATGAAAAAGAGAACGGTCCGGAAGACACCACGCAAGATGACGATATGAAGCAGAGCATCGTCAAATGGCTGTTCGAGCTGAACGCCAAACAGCGTGAAGTGCTGGCACGTCGATTCGGTTTGCTGGGGTACGAAGCGGCAACACTGGAAGATGTAGGTCGTGAAATTGGCCTCACTCGTGAACGTGTTCGCCAGATTCAGGTTGAAGGCCTGCGCCGTCTGCGTGAGATTTTGCAGACTCAGGGGCTGAATATCGAGGCGCTGTTCCGCGAATAAGCAAGCATCTGTCAGAAAGGCCAGTCTCAAGTTAGGCTGGCCTTTTTCTTTTGTATGATCCGTCCTGAATAGCGTTGATGGTGACGCCGACTTCTGACAGTAAACTGGTGTGCGAAACCCGATGTCTTTATGAAGAAATTCATGACCGATATTGGCAATAGCGGATCTGAACCAGAGATGATCCTTATCCTGACTGGATTAATTATTTAATTGGTGATGCTGCCAACTTACTGATTTAGTGTATGATGGTGTTTTTGAGGTGCTCCAGTGGCTTCTGTTTCTATCAGC
>NZ_SZVK01000120.1:0-1346 GCF_005280595.1 Escherichia sp. MR
TCACTGCGAAAGAACATCCGTCCGTCAGAATACGGTGCATCCACCTGCAACATGGTGGTGTGCGCTTTCAGGTCGGAGTAACCACCGGTGCCGCTCGATCCCCAGTAGTCGTGCTCCAGGGTGACGTTAAGATCCTGCTGACGATAGAGATCCGCCGCATCGCTGCGCACGCCGCGCTTCAGCCAGTCGTCCTTCTCATCGTTACGGGTCAGACAGGTAAAGGTGTCGTTATCCTGCGGACGCGTCGTGGTCACACCGGATGCGACCATCGCGTCTTTGTAGGTTTCCAGCGCCTGCTCCGGATCGCCCGCCTGCGCTTCAAACCCTGCACCATCACGCAGTACCATCGCACTTTCCATCGACGGCGGCTGAGATTTTGCCTGCGGGATCAGCTTGTTAAACGTCTGCGCCGCCGCCGCAGTATCGCCAAGCTGCGCCTGTACCAGCGCCACGCGCCGCTGTGTATTCAGTGAGGTATTGTCGGTGGCGGGCAGTTTCGCCAGCTGACTGCGTGCCGCCGCTTTGTCACCGGCGGCGATATCCACTTCCGTCAGGCCAAGAATGGCATCAACGTTAGCTGGCTCCCGCGTCAGGACATTCTGATACGCCGCGCGGGCGGCGGTGTCATCACGTCGCTGCTGCGCCCAGTCGGCCAGGGTGAGGTCAATGCGCGTGGACGGTGGCTGTTGGCGCAGCATCGCTTCCGCTTCTGCCTCTTTGCCGCTTTCACGCAGGCGGCTGGCAGTTTCCAGTACCTGATCGCTTTGCAGGCGGTTTGCCAGTTCCTGAATATTGCTGTTCCACTGCGCGCGCGGCAGGCTGTTGATATGCGCCAGCGCGGCTCTGTCCTGGTCGTGACCGGAAAGATACAGTCCGTAAGCGTAAACCTGCTCCGGGTCGTTCGGCTTCTGTTGCGCCAGATTGCGCATTAACGTATCGGCCTGGCTGCGTTGTCCGGCCTGCCAGAGATCCTGCGAAAGCCGGTAAGTAATCCACACACTGCCGGGATCGAGCGCCAGTCGCTGACGCTGAAGTGCTGCCGCCTGCGCCCATTTACCCTGATTTTCCAGTGCCTCTGCCTGCTGTGATAAACGCGTGTTTTGCAGGCTGCGTTCGATGTCATCAACGCTGCGCCGCTGGCTGGCAGAGAGCGAGGCAATAAACGCTTCGGCTTTTTCCGGCGACTGCTGGCGATAAAGATTCGCCAGCCCGCGCACGGCGTTAGTGTTGCCGCTGTCCATGCGCAGCGTCTGCTGGTAATAGCATTCAGCGGCGGGATAATCTTTGCGCGCCATCGCCACATCGCCCAGCCCCAGCACCGCATAGCTGTCGGCGTTATCGACATT
>NZ_SZVK01000121.1:0-1329 GCF_005280595.1 Escherichia sp. MR
CTGAGAGATCCCCTCATAATTTCCCCAAAGCGTAACCATGTGTGAATAAATTTTGAGCTAGTAGGGTTGCAGCCACGAGTAAGTCTTCCCTTGTTATTGTGTAGCCAGAATGCCGCAAAACTTCCATGCCTAAGCGAACTGTTGAGAGTACGTTTCGATTTCTGACTGTGTTAGCCTGGAAGTGCTTGTCCCAACCTTGTTTCTGAGCATGAACGCCCGCAAGCCAACATGTTAGTTGAAGCATCAGGGCGATTAGCAGCATGATATCAAAACGCTCTGAGCTGCTCGTTCGGCTATGGCGTAGGCCTAGTCCGTAGGCAGGACTTTTCAAGTCTCGGAAGGTTTCTTCAATCTGCATTCGCTTCGAATAGATATTAACAAGTTGTTTGGGTGTTCGAATTTCAACAGGTAAGTTAGTTGCTAGAACCCATGGCTCCTTTGCCGACGCTGAGTAGATTTTAGGTGACGGGTGGTGACAATGAGTCCGTGTCGAGCGCTGATTTTTTCGGCCTTTAGAGCGAGATTTATACAATAGAATTTGGCATGAGATTGGATTGCTTTTAGTCAGCCTCTTATAGCCTAAAGTCTTTGAGTGACTAGATGACATATCATGTAAGTTGCTGATAGGTTTCCAGTTTTCCGCTCCTAGGTCTGCATATTGTACTTTTCCTCTTACTCGACTTAACCAGTACCAACCCAGCTTCTCAACGGATTTATACCATGGCACTTTAAAGCCAGCATCACTGACAATGAGCGGTGTGGTGTTACTCGGTAGAATGCTCGCAAGGTCGGCTAGAAATTGGTCATGAGCTTTCTTTGAACATTGCTCTGAAAGCGGGAACGCTTTCTCATAAAGAGTAACAGAACGACCGTGTAGTGCGACTGAAGCTCGCAATACCATAAGTCGTTTTTGCTCACGAATATCAGACCAGTCAACAAGTACAATGGGCATCGTATTGCCCGAACAGATAAAGCTAGCATGCCAACGGTATACAGCGAGTCGCTCTTTGTGGAGGTGACGATTACCTAACAATCGGTCGATTCGTTTGATGTTATGTTTTGTTCTCGCTTTGGTTGGCAGGTTACGGCCAAGTTCGGTAAGAGTGAGAGTTTTACAGTCAAGTAATGCGTGGCAAGCCAACGTTAAGCTGTTGAGTCGTTTTAAGTGTAATTCGGGGCAGAATTGGTAAAGAGAGTCGTGTAAAATATCGAGTTCGCACATCTTGTTGTCTGATTATTGATTTTTCGCGAAACCATTTGATCATATGACAAGATGTGTATCCACCTTAACTTAATGATTTTTACCAAAATCATTAGGGGATTCATCAG
>NZ_SZVK01000122.1:0-1220 GCF_005280595.1 Escherichia sp. MR
CGGTCTGCGTTGTCGGGAAGATACGTGATCTGATCCTTCAACTCAGCAAAAGTTCGATTTATTCAACAAAGCCCATTGTCGGCGTAAAGGTGACAGCCAGTGGAAAAAGAACCTGAATAGAGATGTTTGCCCACGCCACGCAGTGAGCCAGGGCTGAATAACGAAAGCGTGGTTGTTTATTAGCTTTTTTAAAACGTGACATTGAGATAATTTCCTGATGAACGAATTAACGAACATAAGCAAACGCAAATAAAATGTTTGCTTGTCAGAAAAACCGGGTATTTCCCGGTTTCCTTTTCCGCAGAAAAGGAAATACCTTTATGAAAGAAAGCGCATCGCCACCCTGAATATTCAGTGGTTGCAATAACTCGTCTGGTGACAGGGCCGGGATTATATTTTTGTTTGTAAATATGAATTTAGCTTTTTGTGCAAGAGCTAATATAAAGGGGCAAGTTCTATTGGATGCTGACTAAATTACGGTTACCTGGTTATTTAGAATTGGATTGTTTAGGTATCGTAACTGGCCTTTTATAGCGGAAAGGCATTTCAGTCAAAATAAGTCAATAAGCCTTCGGTGGTATGCCAATCCTCATTTATAGTCATGTGTTCTTCGATTAGGAAATATCTTAATCACTCGCTATAGGCATTACTTAATTTTTCGCATAGTCATTATCTGCATACATCTATACTGGACTATTGCTGAAGGAATAAAAACCTCACCCGCCAGCATGGTTGGCAGAGATTTCAGTAATAACCTTTGTTATTTGACAATCTTATCCATCGCTTTCATAAATTAATGACGAGCGAATAATGATATTCTGCGAGCTGATTTTTATGTGATAATCATGGCGCGTAGTAAAATCACAGAAAATAACAACATATCACTCAAAACCCCTTATCGGAAACTGTTGTATCTCATTGTAATTAATTATGAAAAATACACTGCGCTTATTCCGAAAATCAAAAATCGGTTAGGATTTTGTTATTTAAAACCCAAGCCATTACGCTTGCTTACTTTATCGATAAATCCTACTTTTTTTAATGCGATCCAATCATTTTAAGGAGTTTGAAATGGATAAGAAGCAAGTAACGGATTTAAGGTCAGAACTACTCGATTCACGTTTTGGTGCGAAATCTATTTCCACTATCGCGGAATCTAAACGTTTTCCGCTGCACGAAATGCGCGATGACATCGCATTCCAGATTATCAATGATGAATT
>NZ_SZVK01000123.1:0-1129 GCF_005280595.1 Escherichia sp. MR
CGTGCCAATCCGGTACGTGGAAGACTTCTGGTTCGCTCAATGGTTCTTACACAAACTTAGGTTCACATAGAGGTTCATTCTCAGGGCGGAATTCAGGGGGCAGTACATTGTTTATTTATGCATCTGGAGGTAATGGAGGATCTGCCGGAGGTGCATGTGCAAATACATCCCGACTGCAGGGATATGTTGGTGGGACGCTAATTAGCGTGAATGCCAGCAATAACCCTGCATATGGAAAAACAGCCTTTATCAGCTTTGCTGTACCTGCAGGTACTTCCTATCAGATAACATCCTATCCAACAGAAAATACATCATGTGGTGCCGGGGTATTTTCAGTATTTGGATATCAAACTTAATTGAGCGTTACACACGACGCAATACAACCTGTCTTATGCTCGTATTTGTACCATTTGCGTGAACCTGCTGGGCTCTCAACTACCTGGCAGTAGTGGGCATCCTCTGCGTTGCCCATTCTGGCAATGGCACAGAAGTCGAATTGCCCCAGATAACCTGTGGTGGAAAGCTGAGTAACTTTGAGTTTTCCACCTATTGTCCCCCACGTACCGGATTGGCACTGGCCTACGTGCCAATCCGGTACCTGGAGAAAGGTAGGATCTGGTGAGCTTCAAATTGCTACAGCACAGGCCACAGGTTGGCGCTTTCCTGGAGCAACAGCTACCTGTCCAACTGGAAAACGTGTTACAGGTGGCGGCGGAATATGCACCTCACGAACTGGTTACATATGGCTTACCAGGTCATTCCCATCAGCCAATAACTCATGGTCGGCTGCGTGCGATACAACCGAAGATCAGAATGGTTCAATAACTGTATATGCCATTTGCCAATAAGCTATTTCAAGCAAGTAATCTTCATAAAGTAGGACGAATACTGTGTGTAGTTTTTGGCTTGCCAAGTCATCTCGCCGTTAGAGTCAGGCATGTCAATAGGAATGACTTCTGTTTCTGCCATTTCACGCCCGTCAATACGATAGGTGTTAATACACAGTTTAAACCTCCCTAAGACCTGTGTGTTTTTGGGATATAACGTAAATGTTTTTATATTCGTCCATATCGACGCTGATGATGATTTCCAGGTACCGGATTGGCACGTAGGCCAGTGCCAATCCGGT